>JAESST010000409.1 GCA_016763995.1 Flavobacteriales bacterium
ATCTCCTGCATGTAATGAATCAATTTGATTTTGCTTATTAGCGTGCATTTGGAAGATTCTAGAGATACGTTCTTTCTTTTGAGTTCTCATGTTCATGATATATGAACCTGAGTTCAATATTCCTGAATACGCTCTTACAAAACATAAACGACCTACAAATGGATCTGTCGCAATTTAAAATGCTAATGCTGCAAATGGCTCATCAACAGATGGAAGTCTTGATTCCTCTGCATCTGTATCAGGATTTGTCCCAAGAATAGCTTCAGTATCCATAGGTGATGGTAATAACTCCATCACGTAATCCAACATTGTTTGAACTCCCTTATTTTTAAAGGCAGAACCACATACCATAGGAACAATTTTCATTGAAATAGTAGCTTCTCTTAATGCTGCTAAAATTTCCTTTTCAGAAATTGAATCCGGATCTTCGAAATACTTCTCCATCAAAGTATCGTCAAATTCAGCAATTGCCTCTAGAAGCTTCTCACGGTATTCAGCAACCTCTTCTAGCATATCTTCAGGAATTGGCACTTCTTCGAAGGTCATTCCTTTATCTTCTTCATTCCAAACAATTCCACGATTGTTAATCAAATCAACAACCCCTTTAAATGTTTCTTCTCCTCCAATTGGTAATTGTAATGGCACTGCATTACTTCCAAGCATTTCTTTTACTTGCTTACAAACCATTAAGAAATTGGCCCCTTGACGATCCATCTTGTTAACGAATCCGATACGAGCAACATTATAGTTATCAGCTAATCTCCAGTTTGTTTCTGATTGTGGTTCAACACCATCAACAGCCGAAAACAAGAAAACCAATCCATCTAAAACCCTCAATGATCTGTTTACTTCAACTGTAAAGTCAACGTGTCCCGGAGTGTCAATAATATTGATGTGATATTCTTTCCCTCTGTATTCCCAGAATACAGTAGTAGCAGCAGAAGTAATTGTAATACCCCTTTCTTGTTCTTGGTCCATCCAATCCATAGTGGCAGCACCATCATGAACTTCTCCAATTTTGTGACTTACACCAGCATAATACAACACTCTTTCAGTAGTTGTAGTTTTTCCTGCATCAATGTGAGCAGCAATACCGATGTTTCTAGTAAGTGATAAATCTCTTTTAGCCATTGCTATAATTCTTTCTGATATTAAAATCTAAAATGAGAGAATGCTTTGTTAGCTTCTGCCATTCTATGCGTATCCTCTTTCTTCTTATGAGCAGCACCTTCTTCTTTAGCAGCAGCGATACATTCGTTTGCTAACTTCTGAGCCATTGTCTTCTCATTTCTTTTCTTAGAATAAAGAATTAGCCACTTCATACCCATTGACGTTTTTCTATCGTCTCTAATAGGTTGTGGGATTTGAAAGGTCGCCCCTCCAACTCTTCTACTTCTGACCTCAACTGCTGGAGTAACATTTGTCAATGCTTTCTTCCATGTTTCTAGGCCACCTTCTTCTACCTTCTCATCTATCATCGCCATCGCGTCATAGAAAATACTGTAGGCGATGCTCTTCTTTCCGTGAAGCATCAAATTGTTTACAAACCGAGTTACTAACTGACTCTGAAATTTAGGGTCTGGAAGTAAGGGTCTCTTTTTCGCTCTCGCTTTTCTCATTTTTTCCTACTTAAATGATGGTTATTATTATTTTATTTCTTCTTCGGCTTTTTAGCACCGTACTTAGATCTTCTTTGAGTCCTACCGTCAACTCCAGCAGTATCCAAAGCCCCTCTAACGATGTGATATCTCACACCCGGTAAATCTTTAACTCTTCCACCTCTTACCAAAACAATCGAGTGTTCTTGCAAATTATGCCCCTCACCAGGAATATAAGCATTCACCTCTTTTTGATTTGTTAATCTAACTCTCGCTACTTTTCTCATAGCAGAGTTTGGTTTCTTAGGAGTAGTAGTGTAAACTCTTACACAAACGCCACGTCTTTGAGGACAGGAGTCTAATGCAGCAGACTTACTCTTCTTCTCTAATTTGATTCTACCTTTTCTTACCAGTTGTTGTATAGTTGGCATAAGCTTTTAAATATGTCAATATAATATTTACCCCAATTTTTTGGGGACGCAAATGTAATAGATTATTTTCTAAATTCCAGCCCCCTATTCCTTTTTTTTAAAGCATTTATAAAAAAATCTTTAAACAAGGACTACAAAGGCTTTTGCAAGCAGATTTGAATTCCATTTCAGGAACAAAATTTGAGATTTATTTAATTTTATTCCAGATAAATTCCATTGCTTCAACAAAGCGTTGTTAAAAAGCTGATAAAAGTGATGCAAAATCGGGCTTTTTCTTTGATTAAAGAAATATTGGTTAAAATAACACCATAATACATTTCTAATGTATTCCTTTCTCTAGTAGTAAGCGGGACTTATTATTCATTATAGTATTGTAAACTTCTTAGAAGAGCCTCCATTCCTTAATATAGTACATTCCAGATTTTAACTCTCTTAAATCAAGTTGTCGATTCTCGACGTTTTCTATTCTAACTAATCTTCTTTGATTAGAATATATTTCGACTACTTTATCATTGAAATTTTCAAAATTTAAAATTCCTGACATAGTGTTAGGAAAAACCTTTGCCTGTCTAAATCCAATTTCATCGATAATAGATGTAACGCAATTAGTGCTATCTCCAGAAATCAGCCGACCATCATCAATCGACTGATTACCAACATTATTTGCATCGAAATATATGAGATTAATCGCACCCAAAGAAACATCCCATATCCGAAGAGACGTTAAGGTACCTCCATATAAGTATACTCAACTTATTACTCATATTCGTAACTGAGGAAACATCACAATTTGAAAGGTCTATTGTATCAATATAATAATTAATAAAATTAAAATTTCCATCATTGTCTCAGTCAATATCATAGTTGTAGTTATAATTAGGAGATACAGGAATATGGGCTATTGAATCAGAAGGCCAACTTGCCCAAGAAGTTACAAAATAATTTGTTAAAATCTGACCAATTGTCACTTGCGAAATTGAGGAATAAAAGACAATTATTCTTATTTGAATTAACTTCATAAGGATTGATTCTGATCGTAAAAGATTAAATCTAGTTATAAAATAAGGAATTTATCCACTCTATTCTATGAATGATGTGTGCTACTTTACAAATGAGTTAAAATTTCTTCCCATTGAAACCACACATACTTTTACTCTAAATTTGTTCAAAGTAATAAGTCAAAATACAAGCCCACATTACTACTTTTGCTGGATGGACTATTTAGACGGACTAAACCCCTCGCAAAAAGAAGCAGTATTACATGTTACCGGACCTTCTATGGTAATTGCAGGAGCTGGATCAGGAAAGACTAGGGTGCTTACTTATAAGATTGCTCATTTAATGAGGAAAGGCGTAGATCCTTTTAATATACTATCTCTCACCTTTACCAATAAGGCTGCAAGAGAAATGAAAGAGCGGGTTGGCAAAATTGTTGGTGAAGGGGAAGCCAGAAACATCTGGATGGGTACATTTCACTCTATTTTTGCTCGAATATTGAGAACAGAAGCAGCAAAGCTACATTATCCCTCCAACTTTACCATCTATGATTCTTCAGATTCTAAAAGCTTGTTGAAAGCAATTATGAAAGATGTTGGAGTAGATGAGAAGACTTATAAAGTAGGGCTTGTGTTAAACAGAATTTCTTCCGCGAAGAACAATTTGCTTACGGCAGCAGCATACAATAACAATGTAAACATTCAAGCAGAAGATCGCCAGATGGCGAAACCAAAAATTGGTGAGATCTATAAAGAGTATGAAAGACGTTGCTTCAAAGCCGCTGCGATGGATTTTGATGATTTGCTTTTTAAAGCAAATGTCCTATTAAAAGATTTTCCTGAAGTACTCAATAAATATCAACACCGATTCAAGTATATATTGGTAGATGAGTATCAAGATACCAACTTCTCACAATATGTTATTGTAAAGAAATTAGCAGCATTAAATGAAAATGTATGTGTTGTTGGAGATGATGCTCAAAGTATTTATGCTTTCCGTGGAGCAAACATTCAAAATATCCTAAACTTTCAGAAGGATTACCCTGATTCTAAAACCTTTAAACTTGAACAAAATTATCGTTCTACAAAGAATATCGTTAATGCTGCTAATCACATTATAGATTACAACACAGAGCAATTGGACAAGACCGTTTGGACTGCAAATGAAGAAGGAGCAAAAGTAAAGGTCAGTAGAACATTGACTGATAACGAAGAGGGAAATCTTGTTGCGAATGACATTATTGATATCAAACACAACAATCAAGTTCAGAATAGTGCTTTCGCCATTCTATATCGCACCAATGCTCAATCCAGAGCAATGGAAGAGGCCTTGAGAAAAAAAGATGTCCCTTATAGAATCTATGGTGGGACTTCATTTTATCAGAGAAAAGAAATTAAAGATTTGCTTGCTTATTGCAGAATGGTGATTAACCCAGATGACGATGAAGCATTTAAGAGAATTATTAATTATCCAGCTCGTGGAATTGGAAAAACGACCTTAGACAAAATCGCATTTCTATCCAATGCAGAGGATAAAAGCATGTGGAAAGTTATCTCGTCCTCTCAACTAGATAGCTTAGAGATAAATTCAGGTGCAAAAAACAAAGTGAGGCACTTTATTGAAATGATTCAAAATTTCCATATCCTTTCTAAAAAGAAGAATGCTCACCAATTAGTAGAAGACATTGCAAAAACATCTACCATATTAACTGATCTATTTTCAGATAAATCACCTGAAGGAGTGGCAAGGTATGACAACATTCAAGAATTGCTAAATGGTATTAAGGAGTTTGTTGAAGACGATGTTGTAAAAGCCATTGATATTCCTTATGGTGAAGAGGCTCCGCTCATAGAGGAAGGACAAGAGAAATCTTTAGCTGTTTTTTTACAAGATATTGCTTTATTAACTGACTCGGATAAAGATGACAAAACGGATAACAATAAAGTCTCCTTAATGACTATTCATGCTGCAAAAGGGCTTGAATTTCCGTATGTTTTTATTGTTGGTTTAGAAGAAAATCTTTTCCCTTCGCAAATGTCTTTATCATCTAGACCCGATTTAGAAGAAGAAAGAAGACTATTTTACGTAGCTTTGACACGCGCTGAAAAAGAAGTGCGGCTATCTTATGCTGCTAGTCGATATAGATGGGGGAATCTAATCTACTGTGAACCAAGTCGTTTTATTGAAGAAATAGATGACAAGTTCTTGGAATATACTACTCCACAGGAAAAAAAGAAGAATTCCTTTGACAATGAACAGACAGGAAATTTCGATAATCAGCGCGTAAACTATAGAAGCACATTAAAAAAAGGTATGTCTAAAGTCACAAAAAAAGATTCCAAAATTCCTGAGCCAAAAATTATTCCTCCCCATAAAAAAATGGTAAGTATTGATGCCTCAAAACGTCCTGTAGATCCAACTTTTGCTGCATCTGCCAGTAAAGTAGAGATCGGACTGAGAGTTGAACACTTAAGGTTTGGAAAAGGAGAAGTGACCAACATGGAAGGGGTTGAACCTGACCGAAAAGCAACCATTGTTTTTGACAATGTAGGAGAAAAGCAATTGTTACTAAAATTTGCTAAGCTCAGAATTCTTAAAATCTAAGCATGCCTCTCAACAAAATTTCAATGAATTACAATACAAGTCGTACTCGAATGATTATACCTGTATATGGGAGACATATTCAACAATTGGTAGATCATGCTATAAAGTTAGAAGACAAAGAAGAAAAAGATAAAATGGTTTTAGCCATTGTTGATGTGATGGGACAGTTGAATCCTCATTTAAGAGATGTTCCAGACTTTACACATAAGCTTTGGGACCATATTCATATCATGTCTAACTTTCAATTAGACGTTAAATCCCCTTACCCTAAACCAGCTCCTGAGCAATTTATGGAAAAGCCAAATAAAATGACTTATCCAGGTGATAAAATCCGTTTCAAGCATTATGGGAAAGGAACTGAAAGATTGATAGAAGAAGCATTAAAGATGGAGGAAGGCGAAGAAAAGCAAGCTTTGATCGAATCAATTGCCAATTTAATGAAGAAACATTATCTTACATGGGGACGTAGTTCTGTAGATGATGCACAAATCCTATCAGATATTAAACGGATTTCAAGAGGGAACCTTGAGGTAAAAGGCGACATAGAATTGATCGCTACTAAAGATATAAGCCCTAGAAATACAGCCCTTTCTTCCTCAACTAATAATAAGAATAGAAAGAAGGGAAAAAGGAAAAACTTCAAACAAAAAAAGAAATACTAAAACGTATCTACTTCGATGGGAACTTTTGAAATTACAGGTGGCAAAAAACTAAAAGGCGACCTAACTCCACAAGGAGCAAAAAACGAAGCATTACAAATTTTATGTGCTGTTTTATTAACTCCCGAAAAGGTTAAAGTTGAAAATGTTCCTGATATCATTGATGTCAACAAGCTGATCGATTTATTAAGAGACCTTGGAGTTAAAGTAGAAGAAATTCCTAATTCAGCTACGAAGGCAGGTAGCAAAACCTACACTTTTCAAGCAGATAACATTGATATTGAGTATTTAAACACACAAGAGTTTAAGGAAAAAGGATCAGGACTTAGAGGCTCAGTAATGATCTTAGGGCCTTTACTTTCAAGATTTGGAAAAGGTTATATTCCTAGACCAGGGGGAGATAAAATTGGAAGAAGAAGACTTGATACTCACTTTATTGGTTTCCAAAAACTAGGCGCTAAGTTTATTTACAACAAAGAAAATAAATTCTATAAAGTAGAAGCCAGTAATTTAAAGGGCTGTTACATGCTTTTAGATGAAGCATCTGTTACAGGAACAGCAAACATTGTAATGGCTGCTGTTCTTGCAAAAGGAACAACAAGCATTTATTACGCTGCTTGCGAACCTTACTTACAACAACTTTGTAAGATGATGAATAGAATGGGTGCTAAAATTAGTGGCATTGGCTCTAACTTACTTACTATTGAAGGAGTTGATTATCTAAGTGGTTGTGACCATAGAGTATTACCTGACATGATCGAGATTGGTAGTTTCATTGGTCTAGCAGCAATGACAGGTTCAGAAATTACGATTAAGGATGTATCTTATCCGGACTTGGGAATTATTCCTGATACATTTAGAAAATTAGGGATCAAAATCGAACTAAAAGGAGACGATTTGTACATCCCTGCTCAAGAGAGTTATGAAATCGAAACATTCATTGATGGTTCAATCATGACCATTTCTGATGCACCTTGGCCAGGCTTTACTCCTGATTTATCAAGTATAATATTAGTGGTAGCAACACAAGCCAAAGGCTCGGTTCTGATTCACCAAAAAATGTTTGAAAGCAGGTTATTTTTCACGGATAAATTAATTGATATGGGGGCACAGATTATTTTATGTGATCCGCATAGAGCTACTGTAATAGGTTTAAATAATCAAAACAAATTACGAGGAATTCAAATGACTTCTCCTGATATTAGAGCAGGTGTTTCTTTATTGATTGCAGCCATGTCTGATAAAGGGACGAGCACGATTCACAACATAGAACAAATTGATAGAGGTTACGGTAAGATTGATCAAAGGTTGAACGCTCTAGGAGCTGAAATAAAAAGAATTAATTAAAATAAACGTGGTTTTCTATTAGATACTAAATCGAAATCAAGCTTCTTATTTTATTGCTTATTAATTATATTTAATAGACTTAAATCCGACAACTTGCTCACTTTTAACATTTTTTCTAATTAGGAATTAAAGAAATCACTTAATTTTAATGCTTGGCATGATTGGTGCCTAGCGACACTAAACCTTAGAATTATGAAATTGAATAAACTTTTTACTGCTGGTCTTATTGCTAGCTCATTGGCTCTCGTAGCATTTACCGGAAAAACAGACACAACACCTAATCATATCATTGTTAAAGGTGACGAGGTTGCAGTTGGGTTGAATCTTGGAAATAAGGCTCCTGAAATTAAATTATCTGACCCGAATGGAAAAACAATCGCATTGTCTGACTTAAAAGGCAAAATGGTGTTAATCGATTTTTGGGCTGCTTGGTGTGGACCTTGTAGAAGAGAGAACCCAAATGTGGTTGCCATGTATAATAAATTCAAAGATTCAAAATTTGAAAATGGAAAAGGATTTACAGTGTACAGTGTTTCTTTAGATAAAGACCCTAAAAGATGGCAAAATGCGATTATGCAAGATAAGTTAGCCTGGCCAAACCACGTTAGTGATTTAAAAGCTTGGGAAACTGCACCAAGACAAGATTACCAATTTAATGGTATTCCTTTTGCGATATTGGTAGATGGAAATGGCATTATCGTTGGAAAAGGACAAAGCGTTAGAGGAAGAAATTTAGGCATGCTTTTAAAAAGTTTATCCAAGAATTAACTTCTAACCTGAGTTCGCTTCTTCTTAAGAATTCAGAACGTATCTAAACAGTAATCTACTGCGCTGAACATTGCCACTCCTGAATTTCTAATAATAATCGAGTCAGGTTTATTCTTAATCATAAAAAATCCCCTTGTATCTCAACTTCGATTGAGATACAAGGGGATTTTTTATGATCTATTTTATTCAATCACTAATTTTTCATGATATAGTGCATTTATTGTTGTAATTCTCAAAATATAGGTTCCTGAATTCACAGTGTTGGATAGAAGAATACGTCCACTTTCTATCTTGTATTTCTCTATCAACTTTCCTTCCATTGAAAGCAACTCTACCTTTGAACTTCCTACAATGCCTGCAATACTTAATTCTTGCCCTACACGAATAGGGTTAGGGTAAAATTGAACCTTTGTAACACTCTCTAATTCTTTTATTGAAGTGCTTAATTGAACTCCAAAAACAGCATCGCTTTCATCTTGTAAAAAGGCTTTAGTATTCCCTGAAACCCTGATCTTGCATGATGATGAAACTGACGTTGGAATCGACCATAAGTAAAATCCACAGTTTGGAGTATTGTTGACAATATTTGTCCATGTTGTTCCAGAATCTACTGAGAACTCTATATCAATTAAAGCAATTGTATTCGATGCTTGCCAAATAATTGGTATTTGTTGCCCACTTAGCAATTGTTCTCCTCCATTTGGAGAAACCACTAATAAGGTATCATTGCTCGTTATCGAAATACTAAAGGCTGTATCACTATAGTCTGATATTGAATAATCATCTAACCTAATAAAAGCTTTGGCATTTGTTGTTGAAGATAAATTTGGAATCTCAAAGGGAGATGCGCCTGAATTAGTAACTTTCTTTAAACTCCCAATAATCCCACCTGTAGAATTAGCCATTCCAATAAACACAGAATCAATATGGCTATTAGTAAGTGTATCCCAGCTCAATTTTGTAGTCGTATTTCCCAAGAAACTTTCTCCTCCATTTGGAGAAGTTATATTTATGGTAGTTGCATTATAATTAATAGTAAATACAGCATCCAAAGTATCGCCATATGGAAACGAGGTGATTGCTATTAAACGATTTGAAGAATTAATATTTGAAAATAAGCCTCTTGCCGAATCTAATACTCCACCAAATTTTTGACCATCGTTAATCGTATGCCAAGTTAAGCCACTATCTGTTGAGAGTTTTAATTCCCACTGAAATGGATAAACCCCAGACCAATCCCATATAGAATTTATATACTGGTTTCCGTCAAAAACTTCTCCACCATTTGGAAAAATTATATTTAAATGGTTGAATTTTGGTTTTATTAATAAATTCACAGAATCATTAATTTGAATAGAATCTGTAACAGAAACTCTAATTTCTGCATAATCATGTAAACCAACAGGCATGTTCCATAAATAAGAACCTGTATCAACAACATTAGAGTCTATCAAAGTCCAACGATTTGTACTATTCAACTTATATTGAATATTCACATTTGCAACAGATATGTTCGAATTCCAATCAATTAATACTGTTGAATCTGAATAAACAATGTCTAAACTATTTGGAGAAACGAGGCTAAGTTCAGCTGCTGATTCTATATAAAAGAAGTTATCGCTAATATCATAATTTACTTCATTCCCAGATCCATATCCTTCTACTCGAATTATTGCTGAATTGCCATGTAAATGATTAGGTATTGTCCATAAATAAGTGCTGTCAGTCGCCAATGAAATATATGTTGTAATTTGAATCCAACTTGCTCCAGTATCTATTGAATATTCCAAATTTACATGTGATAAAGAGCTCACACTTCCCGGGAAATGCTTCCATTCTATCAATAAATTAGAATCTGTATATAGAGTTTCTCCTCCATTTGGAGTAATTATTTCTAAATTACTATAACCTTCTACTACTAATAATTGAGAAGTGTCAAAATATTGAGAGCTATCTCTATCCTCTACTCTAATCATAACTCCGGTGGTATTGTATTTTGGTCCCGACCAATTGAAATGATTTGGTCCATTAAAAAACACCCCAGGTGCAACACCCCATGTTTGACCACTATCCAAAGATAACATTACGCTAAAGTTAGATACCCCTGCACTTAGCCAATCAATCCCATGATTACCCCAGAAACGAACAGTATCAGCAATAGGCAACAATGTAATTAATTTTTGAATTGAATGTATAGAGAAAACCGAATCTGAAACATCTATTGCCCCTCCTCCATCTGAGGCTCTTAGCAATACAGTTGTTAAGTTTTGATTTGGCACTACCCATGGAATAAATGTATTGGTATCAGAAACCTGAACTACATGATGATTGTTCCAGCTTAATCCACTATCTAATGAATAAGCTAATTGAATGGTATGAATTATTCCAGTTTCTGCCCATCTAATCTTAATTGTATCAAGTCCATTAAAAACCTCCCCTCCATTTGGAGATAAGATCGTTAAAGTTCTACTATCAGAAATTCGCAACTGCCGTGAGACATCAAATACTGAAGGATTGCCAAACTCCTCTATCTTTATTTTACATAGAGAACTATTTATACCATGAGGAACAACCCACAAATAACTCGAAGACAATTGAGGGTTGTTGAAAACTGAATCGGCAATTAAAGTATAGCTAAGTCCATTATCGCTTGAAACAAGAATGGTCACCATACTAAAAATTCCCGTTGAATTCCAAGCAATGGTTCTGGAATCTCCTTCGGTCCATGTTTGACCAGAAGATTGATTCGGTGATGTTATATAAATTGAATGCGATTTGTCTATTATTTGAAATACAGAATCACTTACATCGAAAACCAAAGGCTGACTAGATTCTTCTACTTTCACTAGAACATTAGCTTTCAAACCAAAACCACTGCTCCAAGATTCTATACCATCATTTGGTTCATTGTTTTTTATGCTTACCCAAGTAATACCTGAATCAATGGAATAAGAAAGGTCAACATTTCCAACACTTCCGGTTGATGCCCAAGTAATGTCTTGTGATGTTTGGAATCGCCACATTTCACCTCCATTTGGAGAAGTTACTGTAATTGTACCAAGAGGAGGGCTGATGGTGAAATTACTCAATGAAAAATCGCTTCTTATTAATCCAACTACTGAAGCTTCGATTCTGACTTTTGCAGAGACAGTAGCATATCCTGAAGGAATTGTCCATAAATATATTCCTGTATTTGGTGCATTTGTAATTAGTGTGTTATAGCTATTCCCTCCATCGTTTGAGAATTGAATAATTACAGTTGAATCAATAGCTGTTGTATCCCAAGTTATTGGCATTTGCTGATTTTCAGCGTACAGCTCTCCACCATTTGGTGAGGTTAAATTAATCCCTGGCCTTACAAGTATTGAAAATACGGCATTACTAGTATCTCCAACTAAGATGTCTCCTGTCTTATAAATTCTAATTAAGTTATTACCTGAATTCACATTAGGTACATTCCAAGAATAAATTCCATCATTGATTTCATTTGTTGATACTGATTGCCAAGTTTGGCCACCATTAGAGCTATGTTGAATATCAACAGTATCTACATTCCCTGTTCCTGTCCATAAAATATTCCTTGTAGTTGACATATAGAAGTCTTCTCCTCCGTTTGGAGAATTTACAGTTACAACAGTAGGCGCAACTATTCCAATACTAAATGCTGCGTCTGACCTATCACTTGGCACTCCCCCGTTCGACCTATTCTCTACCTGTACCAATACATTTGAATCGATAATATTTGGGGTATTCCAATTATATAATCCACTATTTGTTACGTAGTTGTTAATAATAGTCCAAGTTTGTCCATTATTTAGAGAATATTTTATTCTCACAACATTTACATTGGCTCCTGAATCTGTTGTCCATGTAATCGGGTAAGATGTTCCACTATCCCAGTATTCTCCTCCATTTGGAGAACTTACTGTAATTGGCGAAGGAATTATTGACGCAACTCCACCTGAAATATCAAATTGGTTTGTCAGACTAACTCCTTCAATTCTTAGTTTTAGCTGAGAACTTTGAACATTAGGAACTGTCCAACTATAGCTTCCAGTATTTGGGAAATGAGTGGCTATCGTATCCCAAGTTAAGGCATTATTTATAGAATATAGTAGGGTTATCGTACTATCACTAGTTAAAGATTTACCCCAAGTAATATTTGCAGTTGCTCCTTGATAAAAGACTTGATTAGTGTAAGGTTGATATAATTTAAATTTATGAATGGCAAATGCAGAATCGGAAACATCGAAAATAAAAGGCATTTGATTCGATTGTAACTTAAAAAAAACACTTTCTTCCTGAATATCTGGATAAACAACAGAAGTCCATTGCGCATTACCACTTATATCATTTTTCAACAAAGAATAACTTACTCCTCCATCAATCGAATAAAACAAAGAGAGAGTATCTAAACCTCCAGTGACTCTATAACTTAAACTCTTATTGGCTCCTGCAAGATATTCACCTGCATCATTTGGAAAAACTATTGTCACCGATGGTGAACCAATATTTAATGTAAAAGTAGCGTCCGATATATCATTTACTCCTAAAATACCATTTAAACTTGCCCTAATTAAGCAATTCAATGAATTCACATTAAAAGGAGCAGTCCATAGAAAGTTATTCGTGAATAATCCATCTGTAATAAATAACCATGTTGCTCCACTATCAATTGAATAGTACAGCTCCATTTGCAATCCATTTATATTGGGACTTCTTGTCCACGAAATTGGCAAGGAATCGCCCTCAGTAAAGGATTCTCCACCATTTGGAGAGAGTAATGTTATTAGCTGAGGCTGAGCAGTCATACTAAGCCCATAGACTTGATCAAAAACAGAAGAATTATTATGTTCAACAATTCTTAATCTTACTGTATTTCCGCTATCTAATGGAATTGTCCATGAATAACTTCCAGAATTTGGTATACTGTCTGCAATACTTTTCCAAGGGGCCCAATCTGTTGAATATTCTAAGTCTACAAAACTTATATTTCCTGTATTTGTCCATTGAATTATCTCTGTATTTCCAACAACTAAGTTTTTTGGTAATGGACTCAATAATTCAAAAGCCTTCCCAATTATTAAGTTAAAGCTAGTATCACTCACATCTTGGTATTGAGAAAGACTTCCATATCCCTCTACTCTAATTAGTGCATTACTGGCCTGATAGGAGTTTATAGGAATATAGTCGAAAACTCCAGTATTTAGGATTCCATTAAAAGGGCTAATTCTAGAATAAGAAAGCCCTCCGTTTCTTGAAAGGTAAATATGAACTTTATAAATATACCCTAGGCTATTCCATCTTATTTGGTTGACTTGACCGGAAAACAAGGTATCAGTTACAGCATTTGGAAAAGTTACAGTTATTGATTTTTGTGCTTCCAACAATTGAAAAGCACTGTTATTTTCATCATATAAAGCTGAAACAGCATTTTTAACTCTAAAAAAGCAATAATTTGAAGACCTAATATCTGATGGGACCGTCCACTGATATGTGCCAGAATTTACAACCCTTTCAATAAAATAGAGCCCCCCTCTTCTGTAATATAAATCTACAGAATCAATGACTCCGGTTGTCGACCATATAAGTGTATAACTTTGTCCTCCAATTAAGGTATCTCCCCCTGACGGAGAACTTACTGTTATGCTTTGCCCAGAGGTAAAAACTGCACAAAAAAGGATGATGCTTGTAAATAAATATCTCATAACTAAAGATTTTAATCTATATAGAAGCAAATATGATCATGATTGATCCACAAAAAAATAGGTAGATTACCCTAGTTTCATTTCGTAACTTCACTTAAACTCACACTGTCAATGTGTCAAATAAACAGATTGGCAAAGCATTTGGAACGCACCCGTAGACAACAAAAAAATTTCAATGAAAGAAGATAAAAATTCGGCAAAAGAACAAGAAGAAACGGTTGAATCAAAGGAGCAAATCCATGCCCCAGAAGCTGAAGAAGGTAATAATAGCGAAGAAGAACTTACAGATATTGAAAAGAAAGACCTTGAAATTCAAGCGCTAAACGACAAATATTTGAGAATATACTCAGAGTTTGACAACTTTAGAAGAAGAACACAAAAAGAAAAGCTAGAGCTATACAAGACAGCTGGAGAAGATCTATTTAAAGAACTTTTACCGGTAATGGACGACTTTGAGCGTGCCAAAAAGTCAATGGAAGATAGCCAAGACTATGACAGTTTGAAAGTAGGTGTTGATTTAATTTACAACAAACTACTCCACCTGTTTAAAACAAACGGCGTTGAACCTATGAATGATGTTATTGGTAATGATTTCGATAGTGAAATTCATGAAGCGATTACACAAGTTCCGGCTTCGGATAAGAAGCTAAAAGGAAAAGTTGTCGATGTTGTAGAACAAGGATATACTTTGAAAGAAAAGGTCATTAGGTTTGCTAAAGTAGTAGTAGGAAAATAAGAAATTTCGCATGTCAAAAAGAGATTATTACGAAGTATTAGGCGTTGAAAAAAACGCATCTACTCAAGAAATTAAAAAGTCATACCGAAAGCTTGCTTTAAAGTTTCATCCTGATAAGAATCCTGATAATAAGGAAGCTGAGGACAAATTTAAAGAAGCAGCTGAGGCCTATGAAGTGTTGAGCAACGATGAAAAGAAGGCTAAATACGATCGATTTGGTCATTCAGGAATGGGCGGTGCAGGTGGATTCGGCGGCGGCGGCGGCGGAATGAACATGGACGATATTTTCTCACAATTCGGAGACATCTTCGGCGGCGGAGGTGGCGGATTCGGTGGTTTTGGCGGCGGAGGTGGCGGTCGAGGAAGAAGAGTTAATCGAGGCAGCAATATCCGTGTTAGAGTCAAAATGACCTTAAAAGACATTGTTAATGGCGTAGAAAAAAAGATCAAGGTCAAAAAATATGTGGCTTGTACTCCTTGTTCAGGTTCTGGAGCAGAAGGAGGTTCAGACGGTTTTAACACCTGTGACACCTGTAAAGGAGCTGGTCAGGTTAATAGAGTAACCAATACATTTTTAGGGCAAATGCAAACATCTTCTACTTGTCCAACTTGTGGAGGCGATGGTAAAATCATTACGAATAAGTGTAATTCTTGTCATGGTGATGGAATTATAAAAGATGATGAAACCATCGAAATAAAAATTCCAGCCGGAGTTGAAGGAGGCATGCAGCTTTCTGTAAACGGGAAGGGTAACATGGGCGCAAGAGGTGGCGTTTCAGGAGATTTAATTGTACAAATTGAAGAAGAGGAGCATGAAGAACTGAAGCGAGATGGAAATAACATCTTGTATGACTTATACATTAGTTTACCGGATGCTATTCTTGGAAAGGAAATAACGGTTCCAACAGTAAATGCAAAAGCAAAAATTAAAATCGAGGCCGGAACTCAGGGTGGAAAAGTACTTCGCTTAAGAAGCAAAGGAATACCTGAGGTAAATGGATACAGAACAGGAGATCAAATGATCAATGTAAATGTTTGGACGCCCCAAAACTTAACCAAAGAAGAAAAAGCAATGGTAGAGAAACTGAGAGATTCAGAAAATTTTGTACCGCAGCCAACTTCTCAGGATAAAGGATTCTTTGAACGGATGAAAGATTATTTTAGGTAATAAAAAAAGCGACTTCGGTCGCTTTTTTTATTACCTAAAATCAGACTACACTGAAATTATCCATCAGGTAGGATTCTTTATATATTAACTTAAGATATTAATCTTCCTAAAGCCCCTGCCAAAAGTATTGAGCTCAACTGCTAATGCTTTTTATTCAGTTCGATTATCCCTTTTTGACTTCAATATCTTATACAGATAATATCACTAAACTAAAATTGCTTGACTTTTGCAAAAAAGGGATATCATTAATAAACCAAAATTAAAACGTCCCTCTTGAGTATATTTGGTTTAAGCATAAATTGATAGCAATTTGATCAGAAAATGAGATCAAATTAAATACTCAGTTATTATTTTAACCACACTTCTATTTAGCTAAACAAACTGTAAATCACCAAATATGGAAGAATCTAAAATTGTCTTAATTAGTATTGATATTAATGCAAACTCATCTGAAATTTGGAATCTCATTACTAACAAAGACTATGCGAAAGAACTCGGAAGTGAAT
>JAESST010000410.1 GCA_016763995.1 Flavobacteriales bacterium
AGAAATAGACTCATAGATTAGTAAAAGTTGCTGGCCCTCGCTTATAAGTAATACTTGTTTCCGAGAACCAGCAACTAATCCTAAGATGTTTAAATTAAACTAGAAGAAATTAAAATGAGCTGGTTACAGAAAAATAAAAAGACATTATTGTTGGCAACATTAGGAGCATTGGGGAGTTGTTTTTTATTTAATTCAGAAGCTACTCTGTCTCTTAAAGGATTCTTACTTCGCTTTATTTGGAGTTGGGTAATATGGACAACTCAATGGTTTGGGAATGGGTACCTAGGTGACTTTTTGACTAAAAAAATATCATGGACTGAAAAACCATTACTTCGTGCTGTCGCGGGTATAGCTGGATTGGTTGTTTACTCCCTATTGGCTTTTTCAGTCGTGCATGTTATGATGAGCTTTATTATGCTCGATGCCTCGATTATGGAATCTATCAAATGGTTAGGAGTTAATGCTATTAAATATGTATTGATATTTTCAGGTTCAATTGGATTAGTTGTGCATACTATTTGGTTTTTTATGAATTGGAAAGAGTCAAAGATAGAGGCGGAGAAATTGCGAGCAGAAATGAAAACCTATCAATATGACGCCCTACGTAATCAAATAAACCCGCATTTTCTATTTAATAGTTTTAATGTGTTAAGCGAACTGGTTTATGAAGACCAAGACCTTGCTGTTAAATTCATTCGACAATTGAGTGATCTTTATCGATATGTATTAGATAGCAAAGATTTAGAATTGGTTTCACTTCAAGATGAAATTGACTTTATAAAAAAATTTAGTTTTTTATTACAAACCCGATTTGAGAAAAACTTAGAAATTGATATTCGGGTAGAAGCTGCTCATGATGAATTAATTGTTCCAATGTCATTACAACTCTTATTAGAAAATGCTGTAAAGCACAACGAAATATCGAATGAATATCCTTTGAAGGTGGATATTCATCGAAATGCTGATTCAATTCAAGTTAAGAATTCATTGAAGAAAAAGACCAATCCAGAGTCAAGCACAAAAACTGGTTTGCAAAACATTATTAAACGATACAAATACCTATCAGAAAAGAAAATTCTAATTGAAGAAACGAAAGATGAGTTTATTGTTGAGATTCCCGTTTTAAAAGGCGATTTATCATGAAAATTTTAATAATTGAAGATGAAAATAGATCTGCTAATCGATTAGAGAAATTACTTTTGGAATTAGATCCATCTTTTGAGATAGTGGAAAAGATTGAATCGGTGAGAAAGGCTCTTTCATTTTTTCAACAAGGTCATAAAGTAAATTTAATTTTTGCTGACATTCAACTATCCGATGGATTGAGTTTTGAAATTTTCGAACAAGCAAAAATTGATGTCCCAATTGTATTCACTACAGCTTATGATCAGTATGCCATACGAGCCTTTAAAGTAAACGGAATTGATTACTTACTGAAACCCATAGACCCGAAAGAACTAGAAAAGTCTATTGATAAGTTTAAATCATTTACAAAAAATAATCAAACAGCAGATTTATCAAAATTGCTTGGTCTGATCAAAGAGAAAGAGAGTGATTATAAAACTAGATTTTTGATAAAAGTTGGTGACCGAATCAAAAGTGTTTTTGTATCAGATATTGCTGCAATGCTAAGTGAAGATAAAGGTACCTACTTAATAGATAAAAATGGAGGAAGGCATCTTATAGATAGTAGTTTAGATAAGATTTATTTGATGATCGACCCACGTCAATTTTTTCGAATAAACCGTAAATACATTGTGAATATTGACTCCATTTCTGAAATTTATAGTTGGAGGAATTCACGATTAAAGATTTTGATTAAAAATCATAATGACAAAATGATAATTGTAGCAAGAGAGAAAGCCGCTGAATTTAAATTGTGGCTGGACAGATAAACCTCATTTTGAGTAATTGATATAACGAATAAGACAATATGACTTTATATGTTTGAAATATCTACTCCCTTTGAATTGAAATCTAAAGGCTTTGTTTTTTACAATGCTTTTCAACAGTCGATTAACTTAGATAATGGTGTTTATTTTCTTAGTTAATCGAAGAAAATGAAACACAATCAGTTAAAATAGTAAAGCAGTAATTCGGACACTTCGATAAAAAAAATCTGGACACTGAGTGGTCTTGGCTTTGCCAAGATTGTATCGAAGTACCTTGATTTTTCACTCAGTGTCCGAATTACGAATCATTTAATGGAGAAAAGAAAAACTCATCATTTCTAACACCTCTCTTCCTTCATTTCAGCATACGGGTAGTTTGAAATCTAAAGACTTTGATTTTTACTATGCAGACGCTTCACAGAAGCGCCCGAGTAAGGAAAAGTGAAGAAGAGGAGAAAAAGCAGGGCACATGTGCTTTTTGTGCCTCGCTTTTTAGATAAAGTATTAGTAAAACATTCTATTTTTTGCTCCATAAACCCTATCAACTTTCTTAAATTGGCCTCATAAGTCATTTTTTATTAAAACGTTATGGGTGTTTCAAGTGATGAAAAGAAGATTTTAAATGAGGTTACGATTTTAAATAATTCAAATGGTTACAGAAAAGTTTTACGAATACTTACACAAGAAACCTTGCAGAAGTATTCAAATGCCAACTTGTATACTGAAAAATCAAAAGCAGCTTACGGATTAAGGAAAGATAAAGCATGTAAAAAAGCTACAGAAGAAGCGCTTAAAATAGATAAGAATAATACATCAGCAAACCATTATCTAGCTAATATATTATTAATTGAAGAGGATTATGAAATGGCACAAACCCATTACAATATTGCAATTAATAATTATGAAAAGGTAGGAGAAAAAAATAAAGAATGGGCTAGTTCCCTTTGCAATATTGGTCTAATATATAAGAATCAAAAAAAATACGATCAAGCTATTATATTTTATAATAAGGCATTAGATATTGAATCTATGCACTTATGCGCTCATATCAAGATGGGAACACTATATGCTAATTTAAAGCAAATAGATTTGAGCTTATCATATTTCAAAAAGGCAATTGAAATTGATAATACAAGTATAGAGGCAAACACTGGAATTGGTTCGATTTATTATGAGCTTCAGAATTATGATAAGGCGGAATCTTTTTTCCAGATAGCTATAGAGACTGACAAAAACTATGAACATGCACTTAACTTCTTAGGTAACATTTCATTATCACGAAATAGACTTAAGGTAGCAAAAGATTTTTTTAGAAGAGCTCTTAATTCGAATAAAAAATATGCTGAAGCATATAATAATCTTGCTATTACTTATAAAAAGGAAAAAGAGCATGAAGAGGCATTATCAAATTTCAATAAAGCGATATCACTTAATAATGCTAACCCTCAATTCTATTTTAATAGAGCAGAGTTAAAATGCGAAACACAGAACTTTGGTAAGGCAAAATCTGATTTCCAAAATTGCATTAACCATTCAAAAGAGATCAATTACAATATAGCTAGAATAGCAAAAATTAAAATAAAAGAAATTGATATTATTGAAGAAAATGGAACAATAAAGCAACTTGATGAAATAATTAAAAAGATAAAAAAATTGCTTTCATTTAAAAATAATACAGTTGTTCATTATACCTCAATGAGCACCCTTAAATCATTAATATTGGATAACAGTCCATTTAGATTATCAGAGGGTAGTTTTATGAATGATACTTCTGAAGGGGACATTCTATTTAATTATATTGGAGTAAGGAAGCAACACACAGAAGAACGGCCAGAGCAATTTGTAAAACATCCATTTATTGGCAGTTTTGTCTCAGAAAAAAACTTTGATGATTTGAATCATTGGAGAATGTATGGTAAAGAGAATAATCGTGAAGCTACAGGTTGTTCATTTGTAGTATCTCTACCCGAATTAAAAAAGGAGATAAAGAATTCAATAGATAGTTCATCAAATAAAATTTCTCCAGATTTAAATGTTTTTAGAATAGCTTATATGAATGTTAAAAATAAAACTTTTAATGTTCCAGGATTATCAAAAGCTAAAGTTCTATCATTGAATTCCGAGATGAAGCAATTACTTCTAACAATAAACAAATTTCTTACGCAAAGCATAAAGAAGGAAGAAGAAGTACATGAAATAATCAAACTCTTATCAGAAATAAAATATCTCTTTAAAAGTTCAGTTTATGAATATGAGAAAGAATTGAGGTTAATTATTTTAGGTGAAAAGTATAAGAAATCAAGTATTATAATAAATGATCAACCGAGAGTATTCATTGAAATTGCGCCATTAAGAAAATCGATCACTAAAATAACGCTCGGACCTAAGGTTGATAAAGCTGAAGAATGGTCTGCTTTATTTTTCTATAATATGCAAAGTGAGAATCTGGATGACAAAATTTATATTTCTAAACAACCATTTAAATAGTTGAATTCGTTCAATAATTTTAACCCTGATTCGTAGTGAGTCCACGAGGGGGAGCAAAAAAGTCACACGAAAGTGTGGCCTTTTTTATGCTTAAGATTTTAGAGATAGAAGTATCTCTCCCTTTTGTAGTTAATCTATCAAATCATAATAAGATTGACGAAGGAACCGAAGTAAGTCAAATCTACATTTGAGTAAGCAAAAAAAGAATCGTGTTTAACATCACTTTATTACACTCATAACAATTTCAATTGATAATATTGTATGCTAGTTTATTAGCTCTATTTCAATAAGAAAAAAATTTATGAGATTCCTGATTATTTTTATTCTATGCTTTAGTATCGCCTGTAAAAATGAAAGCAAAAAAGTAAAAGAGAGTAGTAAACCCATTTCGAATAAGATTGAACGACCAAAGGAGTATTTTAAAGTCAAGACTCAGAGTCAAATCAATACATTCGCAGCGAATGAACAGATTAACTTTGACATCAGCTTAATTGACTCTCTTCAACAAATAGACTCCATTCAAATATTTCTAAATGATAACCCGCTTCACGTAGAAAATCAACTTCGTTTTTCATTAACCATCAATCCGCAACATGTTGGCAAAAACAAAATAACCTGTACTGCCTTTTTTAGAGATGGATCAAATTCAAGCAAAAGTAGTTACTTCACTTTCCTGTCAGACATAGATCCTAAAAACATAGAGTATTCCCTCATCAAAACTCACCCCCATTCAACTGATCATTTTACACAAGGAATAGTATATGAAGAGGGTTTTCTATATGAAGGCACAGGAGAATTTGGATTTTCAACCCTCGTAAAAACTAAGCTAGAAACTTCAGAAATCATTCAAAGTTTGAGTTTAGCATCAAATCGCTTTGGAGAAGGGATTGCTTTGTTCAATAATAAAATTGTGCAAATAACCTATAAGGCTAAGGAAGGTTATGTTTATGACAAAACCAGCTTTGAAAAAATATGGAAATTCGATTACCCATACTCGAAAGAAGGCTGGGGACTAACTGCAACTGAAAGTGAATTATTAATGAGTAATGGCACTAACAAAATTATTTCATTGGATACTTCAAACTTCTCTTTCTTAAAAGAAATTCAAGTGTATGATAACAAAACTGCCGTTAATAATTTAAACGAATTAGAATATATAGATGGTTTGCTTTATGCAAATATTTGGATGGATAATAGGATTGCTCAAATTGATCCTAAAACGGGCAAAGTTCTAGGATATATTGATTGCACCCAATTAATTCCTAACAGGTATAAATCTCATCATTCACATGTATTGAATGGAATTGCGGTAATTCCTAAAAATGGACACCTTCTGCTAACAGGCAAAAGATGGGATATTATTTATGAGATAGAGCTTAAATAACAGCATTGAATTGTTATTCAAGAGTGATAAAGAATTTAATCGAATTCAAGCTCTTTGAAAATCAACGATCAATTATAGAATAGAAAACAAATTGCGGGACCACCTTTAAGTATCTTTTAGCCAAACGTCCAGGTTCTTTTAACAGACGGTAAAACCATTCCATTCCTGAGCTTTCAATCCATGAAGGTGCTTTCTGAACAGTTCCTACATGAAAATCAAATGCTGCACCAATGGTAACAATAAGTTTCACATTGGTATACTTTGCAATGTTGTGCGCAAAATATAATTGTTTCGGAGCTCCAAGGCCTACCCATAACACAGTTGTGTTTTGTTGGTTAATCTTTTCAGCTATCTCCTTTAATTCTTCCTCACTCAATTCCTCTTTGTAAGGAGGACTTAAGGTTCCACACACATTAGAATTTCCCCAACTTTCACATACTCCTTTTAATTTTTCTGCTACACCTAGATTTCCTCCACATAGAAAATGTTGCACCGAAGTGTCAGATGTTTTTTTAATTAGTTCTTCAAAAAAGGCATAGCCACTTATTCTAGTAGCTTTCTTCGCTCCTTTCCATTTTAACATCCAAACAGAAGGCATTCCATCTGGTAGATTCCAGTAGAATTTAGTAACTATTTCGTTCAAGTTCGCATTGGTACGTGCACTAACCAATACATTCGCATCAGAAGGACTGATAATTAGATTTTTGACTCCGTTTTTTAAGAGTCCTAATGCATCTGAAATCGCTGATTGAAATCCTTTATCGTATAACTCTGTGTTTAATACCTTCATTCTTTCTACTTACAAACCTCTTGGTATAACAAGTTAAGCATTCGATAGTTTGATTCTTTACTATACTTCAACTTAAATTCTTCGTAGGCAAAATTAGAAATTTCTTTCATCTTATTTTCATTCTCCAAAATAAACTTAATTGCTTCTAGAAATGCATTTTGAGAGTTCAATGGAAACAATAATCCAGTTCTTTGATGTTCAATCATGCTCTTCATTGCACCAATATCAGTTGCAATGACTGGAGTATTCACAGAAAATGCTTCTAGTATCGTCATGGGCATTCCTTCATATAAAATTGATGGAAATAAAAGTGCTTTTGCATTCGCTATATAATCTACTGTTTCTGCATGTGCTTTCTGCCCGATCAATTCAACATTAGAAATTCGGCTCAATTCAGAGGCAAGAACTCCTTCTCCAAGCATCTTAATTTTAATGCTTACAGAAGCTGCTATCTTCATAATTAAATCTACTCCCTTCTCTTTCTCCAACCTACCTACATACACCAAGTAATCTTCTTTCTTCTCTTTTACAAGACGAGTAGAAACAAAGTTTGGTTTCACAGACAGTTTACTTTCTGGTATGCCATGTTGAATGAATTTGTTTTTTGCAAATTCTGTTACACAGATGAATTTGTCAACTTTGTTAGACCAAGTTCCTTTCTTATTATGCTGTAATAGCATATTCGCAACGATGTAGGTTTGTAAAGCGGAATTTCGGTAACACTTTTTCATCACCGAGCCCATAGGCGATTGAGTCAAGCAATCTTCACATACTTTTCCTTCTCTGGAGAATAAACCATTGGCACAAATTAGTCGATAATTATGTAAGGTTTGTACAACAGGAACATCATTCTTGATGCAAGCATCATAAATGGATGGAGAAATGAGTGGTAAAAAATTATGGACATGACAAACGTCTGGTTTGTATTCCTTCAAAAGTGCATCCATTTCATTGAAAGTAGCCTTAGACCAGCTCGTGCTATTAATTAGTTTTAGCTTCTCTTTAAAAGAACCCTTCAATAGGTTATTGTGCTTATAATAAGGAATAACTTGATGCCCTTTTTCCTCGAGTAATGCTCGTTCTCCCGCTACCACCGTATCTTCTCCTCCTGAAAGCTGGTAAAAGTTATGTGCTTGTATTATTTTCATCAGCGTTTGAAGCGGGTAATTTCCAACAATTTGGATCAGTCATAAATAAAAAAGCAAAGAACACGAAAAAAACTATGCCTTTTTGCTTTAACATAGTAGATTCAGTAAGGGAAAAAAAAGAATAAAAGAGCGTAAATGCAAAGAATAGAAAATTTCGATGTTGAACTGCTTTTATAAAAAGTACCGTTAGAAAAACCACAAAAAGCAGCAGCATTAAAATCCCATTACTAATCCAATATTGCAGATACATATTGTGTGCATTAAAATTATTCTTTTCGCCTATTGCAAAATGAACTCTCTTGTATTCATTCATAAGTTCATCTTGAGCATCGCCCGTTCCAACTCCTAAAAACACTTGTTCTTGAACTACTTCCCAAGCAGAAGTCCACATTGCCAACCTCATGGCTAAAGGCCTAATTGATTGATCTTCAAAATTAAATGTAGTTTCAAAATTATCTAGCTTAGAACGAACTCCTTTGTATGAAAAAAAAGCTGTGATGATACAAATCAATATGAAAGCAATCGAATATTTTGGCTGTTGCAATTGATTCTTAAACTTGATAAAAACCAACAATAGACAACTTAATGGAAATATGAAGGCAAAAAGTGATGATTTAAGTAAGTAAATTAACCCAATAAAGAAGAGGATTAGAAAAACATTTCCCACCTGAGTTAGCCTACTGTTATTATTGGCGAATAATACTTTTTGCAATACCGCAATGGCGGCAAATGAACAATAAAAAGAGAAATATATAGCATGTATTCCTAGTGCAGAACTCAATTGATGATGCATAAATCTGTTATAGATAAAGTGCCCCGTTTGTCCTGTAGGGTATGCTGTTCCTGTTTCCAAAAATGCATAGCTAGCAAAGCCAATACAATAGAGTCCTGCTAAAAAAGCTGATAGAATAAACCCGTTTAACAGCAAGCGCTTTTGTGCTGTGTTGAACAATCGAAATGGAATAATTAAAAAAGGAATAATCAAAAGGGAGAGGCTACGCTCAATAATTGCAAGCCCTTCCTCTTTATTCTCTGAATAAGTGATTCCCAAACAGAGTACAAAAAACAAGAGAAAGGAAACGACACTTCCTTTATGAAGGAAATTTTTTCTGTTTCTTACTGCCGGAAGAAAACTTAGTATTCCAAAAATCAACAGGGCAATACTGTTGACTCTATTCGGTAAAAAAAAGGAAACAAGCACCAAGCCATATGCCAAAAGCAACAGACGGTTTTGCTCTTTCAACGTATTAATCAACCGCATCATTTTCTTGTGTTGAAAAAAACCATCTGTAAAAAACGAAACCTATGCATGGCCAAATAATAGCCATTTCATAAAAATTTATGGTGACTCCAATGGTCATTAAAGGAATAATGAAAACTGCTATAAATACTTTTTTATTCCATAGAGCCGTAGGTTTCCAAGTTTTTATTTGGGTATAAATCATCTTAAAGATAAAACTGATGAAAAGAAGGCCAATTAACCCACTGTTAACGAATATGCTTAAAATAGCATTATGTGTATCATAAACTACTCCTAACTCGCTTTTCTTCACTAAAGGATAAAAGTTCTCTGAAGTGGCTTGTTCTTTAAAGATTTCAAATGCTGACCCCATGCCATTACCAACTAAATGATTCCACCAGCTAAATTCTTTAATTCCTGAAAGGTATATGTTCCATATAGATCCTCGCCCAGTTAACATTTGGGGTGGGAAATAGTTTCCTGTATAAAAATACACCATGCTCGAATACTGAACTGCAAAACAGATTCCAATTACTATGAGAACTCCTCCGTACCAAAATATTCGAGCCTTTGAAATTACCTGAAACCTTGAAAGGACACCCCTATTAACAAAAATTAGATAATATAAAAACAAGAGGGTTATGCACCCCAAGATTGCTTTAAAATAGGTTGCCAAGCAAATGAATATTAAAAAAACCAACATCCAAAAGCTTTCACGTTCCTTTTTAAAATATTGGAAAAGCGCTGTAAAACATAGTATTATGGATAATTCAGAACCGTGATATAAAAATCCATTTGGGCGAGGAATATCTACCCCATCAACTAGTACGTAATTTACATAGCTTGCATTCCAAAAAGTAACAGGTAAAATCTCGAAAAATTGTAACACAGCGATACTGATAGGGATCCATAGTAAATGGTAGAATCGTTGTTCATATTTTTTTAACAACTTGGTAGGAATGCGCTTATTAACCAGCAAATCCACTAAAATGACCAAAACGAATGGCCCAAAGAAAAAGTCAATCCAGCTTTTTAGGTCCCAGTAATCAAAGGTAAATTGAATCAGAAGGTATCCGAATGCAACATATAACACCCATTTTTTACTCGCTTGCGTGACTAAAATCCACAACGAACAAAGAAAAATTATCCCAAAAGCAATGAAGTGAATTTTAAGCGGAATAAATGGAATAGGAGGCACTATATTCCCAATTAAAATAAATAATGGAGTAAGGCTTAACAATTCTAAAAATATAAGTTGCGCTATGTTATTTCTATCAAACACCATCTTTATTGCTCATCTTTTGAATGACACTCCTATATTCTATTGGCAAGAATATAGCCTGAGGAAATAAAGAAATACATGTTGCCATAATTACTCCTGCCGCATCATACCCTTGAATTAAATAAATCGAGAGGGGAATATTAATCAAAGCTGCAAACACTAGCAATTTGGTTTGAAGTTGCGTTCTTGATACGCTGTTTAAGAAATAGGCAAAAATACTGTTCCATGCGGTTAATAAGATAGATAGAAGCATGAATAACAATAGATCTAAGCTTATTGTTAGCTCCTTTCCAATCCATGCCTTTAATGCCCACGGGGAGAAGATCAGCATTACTATACCGAGCAATCCAATTCCTAAGCTAAAGCGCATTAATTTTTTCATATGTCTCAAAATCCATACCTTATCTCCCTTTCCATAAGCATCAGTAAAAGATGCCCAATATGGTAGCAATACTAGATTAAATAAAATTATTAATAAGTTAAAGTATTTAAAAGTGACATTATAGACCGTTACTTCATAACTTCCTATATAATTTACTATGATGATATTATCTGTTGAAAAAAGAATTAAAGTACAAAACTGAATGATAAAAAAATTCTTGTTCAAGCCTTGAAAAGCCTTGACCTTTTTATCAAAAATTTCAGAAAGCTTCGGTCCAAATTGTTGGAATGATGTATTGTAAAAATAGACACTAGAGAACAACCAAATAAACAAAGGAAGTGAAGAAAACCAGATACAAAAAAGCATCAAGGAGGGAGTATAGTTCCAATAATAACAGAACACGAGGCCTAACAATAGCAAAGCATTTTGAATAGCAACAATTAAATAAATATATTTTGTATGGTGGGTGGCCAACAGTGCATTATGAAGGAAAAATAAAACAAAATGCGCAAAATATAACACCAAACACCACTGAAAAGTGACATTAAACGATTCAAAATTTCCAACTTCAGGCAATATCAATTGACTAAATTCAGATTGAGAAGAAAGGATCAACAAAATGGAAATCAATCCAAAATAGAGGATAAATAAAGTTTTGTATCCTTTGTGAATCAGTTGCTTTATTTGTTCAAACTTGTTTTCGGAAAAAAGATGTGTAATTGAATTTCTTAAGCTATTACTTACTCCAACTTCAAAGGCTGAGAACCATGTAAAAAATGAAAGCAAAGCCAACCAGATCCCGTATCTTTCCTCTCCCATGATTTGAATGGAAAAGCGGACAATTAATAAACTAAATAGGATATTGATTCCTTTGTACAACCCAGAACCTAACACATTGTTCAAAAGCTCCTTGCTCCTTGAATGGCTTTCACTAAGCATCTCTCCTTTTGATAGCGCTTAGTGCGTTTACGATTTCTAAAAGAATTAGTGTTAAAACGAATAAAGCTCCACCACCAATAAGGGCTCTCTTCAATTTCCCAGTTCCTTTATGAATTCCGTATTCACTAAACCTGGAATATATTTTATAGCAAGTCGTTAAGTCAAAAAGTTTGCTCTCAGTCGATACGATTTCACTGAAAAATTCATTTGAACGATCATACACTTCTAATATATTTATCGTTTCTGCTCTCTGTTGAGAACCTAGAGAGATAGATGTAGTAGTGGTTAATGTAGTTTTATTTGCCTCTGCAAGCTTAACGGTATTGATGACTTTCTTCAAAGTATCCAAATCACTTAACTGCTTCAAATAAAATTTCTTTTGATATTGCAGTAACTTTATTGCTGCCTTTCTTTTGGCTTGAAGTTCTGGCACTCGCTCCAGAAACTGCAGAAACTTAGGCTCTAATTTTGAGAACACTGTTGGGTCAACCCCGTAAACACTGATGCCAAACTTCTTACCATATATTTCATCTCCCTCATTTAACAGGCGTGAAAGACTAAAATTATTCTTTGTAGCAGTATCTAGCTTCTTATAGAAATCATCAATATAACGAAGTTTCTCCATCTCAGAAGTAACCATCATTACTTTCATCCTATTAAGAGATTTTGCATCATCAACAGTTATATCCAGTAAGTTGGTTAAGGTTTCAATCTCTTCCTTTTGGATTAGAGAGTTAATGTAATTCACATCATTATGCAATTGCGCCTTCGCATTCACACTAGGTTTCACAATTATAGTTGACACGTAATTTCTTGGAAAAAAGCCCTCACTAAAGAATCCGGCTATGCCTCCAACAATGCTTACAAGAGCAAGTAGCACAAAATATTTAAGCCCTAGTTGTACGGATTTTATCAATCTTTTAACTAAAAAAAAGATACTTGATTTTATAAAAGCAAAAAGTCGGAGAGTTAATCGTTCAACATCTCTAATTACAGGTGTAATGGTAACTTCTTCGGGAATGTTACTTTTTTCCATTCAGGGAGGATTTTCAAACAAATATAATTTTAAAATTCGACCAACTAGGTTTATTTTCACCAAAACATTAAAGGTGAAGCTTGTCCTATTAACTAATTTTATCCCCCCTTATCGACTTTCATTGTATCAAGGAATAGATCAAATCTTTGACGATTTTGAGATTCTTATTTCAACAGGAATGGAAAAAAACAGAAACTGGGAAGTCAATCACGAAGCACTCCAGGTAAGTATTCAAAAATCCATTAGCTACAGTAAAAATTGGAAGAATGAATTGGGCTTCTCTGAAAAGACAAGTATTCAACTCCCTTGGGACACTATAGGGCTATTAAAAAGAATCGATGCCGATGTTGTTATATCAGGTGAAATGGGCATTCGATCCTTTCTCTCTGCGCTCTATTGTAGTTGGTATAAAAAACCACTCATTCTTTGGTTAACACTTTCTGAACATACAGAGACTAATAAAAAAGGTGTGAGGATTTTATTGCGGAAATTTTTATTAAAAAAATCAACTACTGTATTATGCAATGGAAAAAGTGGAGAAAGGTATTTACAAGCATTAGGCTATCAGAATAAAGTTTTTTATGCTCCTTATACTTCTGATTATAAAATAAATTCTAAATCCTCTTTTCACTCAAAGAAGAAAATCTTATTCTCAGGACAGCTCATTCAAAGGAAAGGTATATCAGAAATGATAGACGCCATTGATCTCTTATTCCACAATAACAAAGACCTGAAATTTGAATTAGTTGTCGCTGGAAGCGGTCCTCAAGAAGCCTTGTTTTATGCTTTATCAAAATGGGAAAAACAACTCACACTCACTATGCTTGGAGCTTTGAAGTATGATGATTTAAAAAAGGTCTATCAAGACATTGATCTTTTCTTATTCCCAACTTTAGCCGACGAATGGGGTGTAGTTGTTAATGAAGCCTTGTCTTCAGGAGTGCCTATATTGGGTAGCAAGTATAGCCAGGCTGTAGAGGAATTACTTGTTGAAAATCAAAATGGGTGGATTTTTGACCCGCTTGACACTAATGAGTTTGCTCAAAAATTAAAGACTGCGATTCACACAGAAAGTGCTAAACTTTTAAGCATGTCTCGTTTTGCTGCAGAAAGCATAAAAGACATTACGCCGAATAAAATTGCTCAAAACATTTACGATGCTGCGTTGTTTGCTACAAAAACATCTATTTCTGACAAACAGCATACTTAAATAGATTGTTTTCCTAGGCAAAAACTATCTTGGTTTCACTAATTTTACTATTCACGTTGATCTAAGCTTTTGAAGATTCCCATTCTAAAATCCCTTTGCTATTTTGATATTTTTAATCATCCTCTAAAGAAGGAAGAACTCTTTAGATTATGTGGTTCCAATGGAGAAAGAGCTGATTTCGATAAGGCAATTCAGATCTTACTTCAAGAACAAGCTTGTTTCGAATATAAAAACTTTTATGGCATCAGTCCCTCTATAAAAGAACAAATTAAAGAAAGGATAAAGAAAGAAGAATTCGCTAAATCCTATATTGAGAAACTTCCTTTTTATACTCGAATTATAAAATCATTTCCTTTTGTGAGAGGGGTTTCCATTTCCGGATCCTTATCGAAAGGAGTGATGTATGAAAAAGGAGACATCGATTATTTTATTATTACTAAGAAAAATAGGTTATGGATTTGTAGAAGTTTATTAGTTGTATTTAAAAAAGTGTTTTTGCTAAACTCACGCAAATACTTTTGTGTGAATTATTTTGTTGATGAAGACAATACTCAGATAATCGATAAAAATATCTTTACAGCAGTTGAAGTCAGCCATCTTATTCCGACTTATAATGAGGCTGTTATTCAAAAAATGAAAGATAACAATTCTTGGATTCAAGATTATTTTCCCAACTATTCCCCTTCCCCTTTCTTTCCTTCTTTAAAGGGGGAGGGACTTTTAAAACGAATATTAGAAGGCATTCTTGTAGGGCAACTTGCTGAACGATTAGATTTATTTCTAATGAGAGTCACCTATAAGAGGTGGACCAAGAAATTTAAAAACTTTAACCCTGAAAAGATGGAATTAACCATGCGTTCTAATCGTGGAATTTCAAAACATCACCCAAGCGACTATCAAACCAAAGTACTTGCAGCTTATAAAGAAAGAACAGAAAAACTTAATATCGGAGATGAAGGTTTTATTTACTCATAGTTATTTCTTACGTTTTGACAAGAAACAATGGAAACAACGGAAGCCCTATCCACCTTTGGCCACGATTCAAGCAGCATCTAATTTAAGAAAGGAAGGACATGAGGTTTCTCTATTTGATACCAACTTTGCTCATGGAGCTAATGAAGTAAGCCCTTATTTAAATGAAAAGCCTGATTTTCTGGTGCTTTACGATGATGGGTTTAATTACCTGACCAAAATGTGCTTGACCAATATGCGAGAAGCGGCTTTTGAGATGATTCAAATGGCTAAAAAGCAAGGTATAAAGGTTTTTGTTTCGAGTAGCGACTCTACCGATCATTTTGAACAATACCTGCAAAAGGGTGCTGATGCAATTATCCTAGGTGAGGCAGATGAAACTCTATTAGAATTGGTTAAGAGTCGAGAAAACTGGAAAACTTGCAAAGGTATTGCATATCGGGAAGACGATTCTTTTGAAAAAACAGCCCCAAGAGCAAGCCTTACTAACTTAAGTGAATTACCCCTTCCTGCTTGGGATTTAATCAATATTAGACCGTACCAAGAAGCTTGGTCAATTCATGGATATTTTTCCATCAACTTGGCGACAACTAGAGGTTGTCCTTTTAAATGTAATTGGTGTGCTAAACCCATCTATGGTAATCGCTACAACAGTCGTTCTCCGGAACATGTAGTAAAAGAAATTCAGTTGATTCGTTCTTTATTTGAGTTCGACCATATATGGTTTTGCGATGATATTTTTGGTTTAAAACCGAACTGGATTCAAGAATTCAATCAGGTTTTAATGAAAGAAAGTATCGTCATTCGTTATAAGATACAATCTAGAGCAGACCTTCTGGTAAAGGATGACACTGTTAAAAGTTTAGCAGAGTCAGGCTGTGATGAAGTATGGATTGGTGCAGAAATCGGTTCACAAAAAATATTGGATGCCATGGACAAAGGCACTTCCGTTGAACAAATTGAAGAAAGCACCTTACTCATGAAAAATCATAAAATTAAGCCCTGCTTCTTTTTACAATTTGGATATTTATCAGAGGATTGGAACGACATCATGGCAACCAAAAACATGCTTTTCAAGTTGCTGCCTGCCGATATCGGAGTTTCTGTTTCTTACCCTCTGCCAGGGACTAAATTTTACGACAAAGTAAAATCTGAACTGAACCAAAAAGCAAATTGGAAGGATTCTGATGAACTTCTATTGATGTATAAGGGAAGTTTCTCTCCTGAGTTTTATAAAAAATTACATCGATATATTCATAAGCTTTTCCGTGGGAAGCAGGCCTTATTGCAACTTCAGAAGGGGAAATTAATATATATATTCCGTTACAGTTATTTTAAGCTTTTCTCGACCTTTGATTACTTCCAAGTTCTTAGGATGAAAAATTCTGGAAAGGAATCATGATTCTTTAAGGTTTCACCATGAGATTCAAATTAAAATTTTGGCAATCAAAGATTCTTCTCGTGCTGGCGAGTTCTATATTTTCGTTATTGTTTGCAGAATTAGTTTTAAGGTTTATTAGCCCTCATGAAGTATATCTTTGTTCAGTCCCAGAAGTTGAAATGGAACGAAATAATAAGTTTCACAATTTCTTCAGTAGTATCGATTCTAGTTATCACTACTCCGTCAATGAATTTGGGTACCGATCATCCACATTATTTGCCAAAAATAGATATGGTATTTTAGCTGTAGGAGGTAGTACAACTGATTGCATCGGTTTAGCAGATAAGGAGACTTGGCCGTGGCTGTTAGAACAACAGCTTAATGAATCGTCGCCCAATGAAAAATTTACGGTTGGAAGTATTGGAGTCCCTGCTTTTAATTCCTTTCACCATGTTTTGCAAGTCAAGCATATTATTCCCCAATTGGATAACATTAAGATGGTAGTTCTGTTAGTCGGAATAAACGATTTTTTGCGATTCTTACAATTGGAGAAGGACGATTTAATCCCAGATGAGAAAACGTTACTGCATCAAACTTTTGTGAGGCACCCAAGAAAAACCCATGAACATTGGTTTCAACAAACTGAATTATGGGCTCATCTAAGAGATGCTGTTAACCTTATTAGAAAAGTTTACGAAGTGGAAAATATGGAATTTGACTTATCCACGAAACTTGCTGAATATGAGACTGCGATTAAAATAAATTCACTCCCAGACCTTGAGCCTGCAATGAAAGTCATGTCAAATAACATTCTTAAGATCAACAAAATATGTGCCGAAAGAAAAATAAAATTAGTAGTCATCACCCAGCCTGTTCTATGGCACAAAAACATGAGCAAAGAAGAAATTAAAGTTTCTAGTTATGGCAAACCTATTAAAAATCGGAAAAGTTATTCTGATGAAACCATGGAAGAAGGCATGAACATTTTTAATCAGCAACTTTTAAAAATCGCAGATCAAAACAACATTTATTCCATCGATTTAGCGAATCAATATCCTAAAAACACCACAGTATTCTTTGATCATTGTCACTATAATAAAAATGGATCAACTTTGGTATCAGAACTTATATTCAAAGAATTAAAAAATATATTAGCCCAAGAATAACTCACTTCCTCCGAATTCTAAAAATATAGTTTTCTTCTCCTCGTTTCTTAACCTGGAGCTCCAAATCGAAGACAAATTGCTTACAGTCAGCCATGCCTTTAATATGTTCTATTTCGCAATCTTCTGACAAAATCATATATACCTCCGACCTGCCATCAAGATAATCACCTAACTGACTAAAAAGTTTTTCAAAATAGTCAAAATTGACTCCACAAAACCAAGCCTCTTCTGCTCTATTTTTAGGAGCCTTAGGATAATAAGGGGGATTAATAATGATGTAATCGAAAGTTTGTTGCGATATCTTTTCAAAGAGATCTGAAAGGATAAGCTCTAGTTTTACTGCATTCTTTGTTGCATTTAATCCAACATTTTCAATTGCTGCTGGATTAATGTCTGAAGCCAGTACCTTCGCTCCCTTTTTTGCCGCTAAGGTGCTAATCATTCCTGTACCACAACCCAGCTCTAATAAGCTTTTCCCTCTTAAGTCTAAGTCCTCTATAAATTCTAATAAAAGCTTCGTACTAATTGTGAAATAGGGATAAAATACTCCAGGTAAAATAATCCCCTTAATCTGTCGGTAATTGTATTTCCTTGGCTTTTCGAAATACCATTTCGCCCAAATTTGAAGTGGTTTAGATATAATTCTTTTAAATATTTTTCTTAGCAAAATTTCCTTTTCAACATTTACAAATATCTCTAGCTAAATGGACCCCTAAATATTTCGAAGCTCTCGAATTCAATATTCATTCTATTCTCCATAAAACCCTTCTATTTCAGGTTGACGGTATTTCCAAATCTTATGCATCGCTTTGATTTCATATGGAAAATGATAAAAGCCTGTTTTATACCTCCATCTAGCAGCTGTTCGCAACATTGTCTTCTTCAACCCCTTTATTCGATAATCAGAATTTGTTGGATAATAGCCATTTAATACTACTTCAAAGTTTTTAATCTTATTAATCATTTTAGCTGTTAACCAAGGAGTTAACGGATTTTTCCTTAAATCAAAATTTTCCCAAGAGGGATTTAACCAATCTTCTAATTTTTCTGGAAATTCAAATCCTGCCTTTGTGATTTGCTCAAACAATTCTGAGCCTTCAGATGGAACTGGGCTATATAAATAAATAATAATTTCTGTATTGGGATTCAATACTTTTATCTCTTTTATAAAAGCAATATCCGAATCAATCTGCGCCATCACTTTCTCCTCACTTTCTCCTGGCATTCCCAAAACAAAAGAGTATTCAGGTATAATTCCTACTTCACCCATTCGAACTGCAAAAGATTTAATTTGAGCTGCCGTCTGAGTGCCTCCCTTATCCATTTGCTTTAACACCTCATCACTTCCAGTTTCAGCTCCAAAGAAAATCATTTCACAACCTGCTTCCTTCATTAGCTGCAAGTCTTCATCACTATATTTATCGATTGTATCAATTCTTCCTTCTCCCCACCACCTGATGTTGTCGTTTAGCACCAATTTAGAAAACTCTACTACTCGTTTTTTTGAAGTAAAAAAATTATTATCGTGAAACTCAATCGCATCTAGTCCATAATTCTCTTTCAGCCATTTTACATCTTTGTAAATGTTCTCCGCAGACTTCCCCTTCCATCTGGCGTTATAAATCGGCACTACTGCGCAAAAAGAACAAGTAAATGGACACCCTAAACTTGAATGATAAGCCATGGTTTTATTTCCCATAAACGTTTTTTGCAAATAATCATCTATGCCATAGAATTGATCATAATATTTATAGGGAAGTTGTGGTAAACCATCCTGATCTTGTAGCTCCTCTTTTCTTGTTTTATGAATTAATCCTTCTTTTAGATAAATAAGATTCTTGATCTCTTCAACTGAAGTATTACTTTCTAGAGCATCTAGTAATTGAGGAAATGTATTGTCTCCGGGCCCACTAACAACATAATCTACATATCCGCTTTTTAATACAACTGGATGTTGATTTGTTGCAAAATATCCGCCCCAAATAACTGTTACATCAGGAAACATTTCTTTTACCTTTCTGCTAATCGGAATCGCTTGTTTTAATTGAGGGCCTGGCATTACAGTTACTCCAAAATATTTTACACCACCTTCAAGGTATCCCTTAATCTTTTCCCAAGGATCTTCTTCTAGATTCCCATCGACAAAAATAACCTCATAATTTTCATGAATAGAGGCTCCTACTTGCAATATAGAATTAGGAATACGATGCTTCCACTTAGCACTACGGGGGTTAAATAGAAGGACTTTATTATTCTTATTCATAAAACTCTTTCGTAAAATAGATAGGAGTGGTCCAGATTCGATTTGCACCTTTATATTGTCCAATTAATAATTCTTGTAATTCAAACTTTGGTAATTTTATTTTCAATATCTCCTTTTCCTTGGGGAAAACAAAATCATTATTTATAAAACTGATCTCTTCCCCTTTATTATTCAACATCTCCTTATCTCTAGGAATATAATGCATAAAAAAATTAACCGTTTTGTCTCCAGAAATATTTTCTATGATAATACTTTTCGTCTCCTTCTCAAAATAAAATTCAAACCCTCCAAACTTATTTACACCGTTTAGAGATTCCGCCTTTCCTCTATATTCCCTAACCGTAAGTGATTGATTTATTGATACACTCTCTTTATTAAAAAAGGTAGCCAAATGCTTGTTAGTCCAACTATTTGAATTTGAATTCCAGTCAGGAACCATGAATGTTTTAGGATGTATTGTTAACCTTGGTAAAACTGCATTTTTTTCTTCCATATCAGCTAAGTATTTGAACCTCCAAATAGATTCTTCTTGCATTTGTTTTGCTTTTCCCTCTAACAAATCTGAATAAACAATTTTAAGATTTTCAGATTTTGCAAATATTAAAAAAACTAGCCCAACCCAAAAAATAATTTTCCTATTTGATTCTAAAATCGAATCAATAAATATTTGATTTAAATATAAGCCTGTGACAATTAAAGATAAAAGGAATAAAATAAAATATATATTTAAAACCCTAGGCAATACTGTTCCTAGAGTTCCAAACGAATATAAATAAATGAACAAACCTCCAATAATAAGAGATAAAATAAATGAAATAGTCAACAAATATGATTTCCTAGAAATTTTCAAATCAGGAGATTTAAAAAAGTTTACCCCAAGAGTTATCAATATGGGAATCATAATCATTCCTTTTATGAATAACCAATCCCACATTAAATTGAATGTTGTAGGCAAGATTGACGCAACTACATTTTCAAGGTGATTTTCTAAATACCTAAAGGACTCTCCAGTTATTCTTCTAGTAGTTCCTGGACTTGTAATGACTAAATAGTTTGAATAAGCTGCAACTGCTAAAAATAAAAAAGACCAATATTTTTTTGATTTATTCCCTAACATTTTGAAAACACAAAACACTATTGATCCATAAAGTACAAAAACCATAAAAATTTCGTTACTCCCGCAAACAGCAAATATTAATATGCACAATACTACTCTCTCATAAAGATTAAGACTTTTTAAATAGCCTTTCACAAAAAGTGCATAAACCCATATTAAACCTGAAAGTGGAAAAATATAAACCGTAGATCCTGAATACCAATAAATGATGTTTACCTGTGGAATAAATAGTAAAATGAGACCAATAATTATTAAAGTCAATTTCCAAATATTGTCCCTTTGGAAGAGGTTACTTATTAAAACCAGATAACGAATAGAAAAAGTCAATAAAAGAAGATCAACTATTGGGTGCAACTTAGCAAACCAAACCTTCATGAAAATATCAGGTGAAATTGAAAAGAAGAATGCATTAAAGTAACGACCTATATAATTGTTATATGAATAAATAATCTTATCAAGATATCCAAGATGAGTGTTATAAGTAGCAAAAAACAAATCATCTGCTGCTCCCGAAAAATTGAAAAGGGAGATATAAAAAAAAGGTAGAATAAAGAGAATGAAAAAAACGAAATAGAAAATAGAATCGCTTTTAAAAAAGCTATTTTTTATTCTAGAAATTATAGCCATTGATTTTAATCCTTTTAAATCTCATACAAAAGAAAGTAAATTAACACATTTTGAAAAAACCTAAACACTCAATTATTCAATAAATTTCATCTTATAATTACAAATTAAAGATTTCAATTTAAAAGACAACGCCTTTTTAGAGTACAAATTCCCATGTAGTTTTACCTTATGGAAATTCACTTCATTCACAATTTTTCTCACAGCATAATCATAATACTTTCTCGGATAAGTTCTTTGGAAGTCAATTTCTCTGTCTGTGCTCCTACTCCATTCGGGTTGCTCTGTAATTAAAGGCTTTATTTGGTTAAACAAACCTGTTCCTTTTATCGGATATGCAACTGTGATAGTAAAACTATCAGGGTTCGCATCCTTTAAATAATCAATCGTTAAATCAATATCTTCTTTTGTTTCTGTGGGATAACCTACCATAATAAACGTCCCAGTCTCTATCCCATGAGATTTCGTCAGCTTCATCATTTCAGCAACCTTGTTAATGTCCACTTGCCGTTTCATTAAATCAATTATTCGCTGCGATCCACTCTCTGCTCCAATCCAAACTCGAAAACAACCTGCAGCTTTTAATTGTTGAATAACCGCTTCGTTCATTCGCTCTGCCCTTGTAATGCATTCAAACGGAATGCTAATTTTTCTTCTTTGCATTTCTGCTGAAAAAGCAGCAAGCCATTTATGGCTAACCGTAAACACATCATCTACAAACCACAATGCATCAGGCTTATATTCTTTTATTAAGTATTCAATCTCATCTACCACCAATTCTGGGCTTCTGCGTCTGTAGCTTTGACCATACACTGCGGTGCTACACCATTGGCAAGTATAAGGACATCCCCTCTGCGTGGATATATTTAAAGTACTTTTCCCATGGTGATCTTTCCACGTTTTTAGGTAAAGAGATAAGTCTATCTTTTTACGATTTGGAAAAGACAGTTGATCGACTTCTTTGATTTTAATTCTCGGTTTATTTTTAACGAATCCTCCATTCTCATTCCTAAATGCTAAACCTGGAACGGATTCATAATCTTGATCTCCATTCAGTTCTCTAATGAATTCTAAAAAGGTTTCTTCTCCTTCTCCAATAACCAAAAAGTCTGCACCATGCTTTAGATAAGCCTCCCAATTATAGGTCACATCAGGGCCTCCCATTAAAATCTTAATGTCTTTTAAGCTTTCGCTTGATTTCAATTTCTTAATGATTTCCAAAAGTTTGACCTTGGTCATTAAGTTGGTGTACAACGCAATTACTTTAGGTTGGAACTGTTCAACAAAATTAAACCACTTTCTTTCTGAAGAAAAAGTTGAATCAAACACTTCATGTTGAATTCCTTGTTGTTCCAGGTATCCAGAGATGTATAACAAACCCAATGGTGGATAAGGACGCATGATCTCTTGCTCCTTCTCATCCTCTTCTATAAAATAACCGTGGGTCAGTAGTATACTCATTTCCGCTCTGCAACTATTATGTAATGATCTGCCTTCGATGAAAGAAAACTTAGATTACCAAAAATACGTTCTAAAAGATATAAGCCTTTTAAAGCCCATTTGTTTCTCTTAAAAAATAATTCTGTGTAAGATGGAGGCAAAAAAATAGCAATTGGCTTCTTCAACAAGACTTTATAATTGCTGTATAATAATTTACTAACAGTTGCTGGGTGATGATAATAGGTCCTAATCGATTCTCCATTTACATTAACCTCCAAAAATTCTTCCCTATTCCTTCTTCTTATCTGATTGAATTTCCCGGTTAAGAAATGAAACAAATCTGCTATAAAACAATGATTCGGCATAATAACAGAAATGAGTAAATCTCCTACTTTCTGTTGCGCCGCAGTTTCATTAATAAAACAAAGCAACTGCTCTTCTGAAAGACAGTTTAATCCTCCAAAATTTGAAAACACCGCTTCAGACTTGCCTATATTGTCATCAATTGATATATCAATAAATTTTCTTTGATAAATATCTAATTCCGGATTTCGTTTCTGAGCAACTTCAAGCATTTTCTCAGAACCATCTGTTGCAGTTACTTGATGTCCTCGCTCTGTAAATAATTTAGCATCATAACCTGTTCCACAGTTAACTTCAAATACTCGCTTCGGCTTCTTAAAAAAATTGATTTTATTCAACCAGAAATAAACTCGATCTCGTTGAAGTTTTCCGATCTCCGAAAAGGTAAATTCATTATCGTATAGCTTTGCTGCGGAATCAAAAGAAGGATCCATAGTGCGATTCCCCATCTTCTAAAAAGCGCTACAACATCTTGAACATCCATCGAAAAGCCCTCCATCTTTCATCAAATTTTTCCTGAATGTTGAAAAAGAATTGGAGTTCCAGATCTGTGGCAAATCTTCCTGATATAAATTGCCAACCGTTAAGTTAAAACATCTACCATGTGCTGGAATAACCGACCCATCGGACTTCACCATCAAACTTGAAAAAACAGCATTGCAATGAGTGCCCAATAACTTTTCAGGTTGAAGATAAAATTCATCCAGTCCTTCTGCATCATTGATTTCAGGAGAAAAACTAACATCAAATGAATACTTGTTCTGCTTTATATTTTTAATTTCTCCTAATAATTTCGACAAATTCATTTGAGATAAATCTATCTCTTCCAAATTAGAAGAGGTAGCTGGGTATAAATGGCCCCATTTCTCATTGTGTTTATCAGCCATTCCATTGTCAGCAAACTGAGTATGCATGAAGGAGGCTTCATTGATATTTAGCATCAATAGCTCATTCAAAAATTCTTCAAGGAAACCAACATTCCATTGTGTTATAGCACAGATGATATCAATCGTTGGTGGGTTTTCATATTGCTGAATTTCTTTGATTCCTTCTATTGCCTTCTGGAATGATTTCTTGTTTCCACGAATTTCATTGTGAACATCTTGCGGCCCATCTAAAGAAATATACATGTGCTTCACTCCTGCTTCAGCTAAGCCTTTTGCTTTCTGTCTTAATGTTAACGCATTTGTCGTAATAGTTGTATAAATCCCACGATTCGTTGCATAAGCAATCGATTCAATTAAATGAGGGTATATGAGAGGCTCAGTAAATGCATAAGCTAATTTGCTTCCTGGAAAGTGATTAGCACATTGATCAATTACTTTTAGAATTAAGTCCAAAGGCATATTAATAGGATGTGTTCCAACTAGGTTTTGTGCAGAGTTGCTTTCCAAATTTTGGACCCCAACATCGCACATTTTACAATGTAAATTGCAAATATTATTCACACCTAAAACAATCCACTTAGGCTGCTGAAAAACACGTGCAGGATAAAGTCGCGCGTTTACAGTTCTCAGTTTTTCAGCTATCATTGTCATTTATAATCTTTTTAGACCTACTTACCACTAGTTTTGCTAATATCAATCTACATACTATTCCACCCAACAAAGCTCCTACGATTCCATACATGCTCACTAGTAATAATGATATTACAATATTACAGACGGCAGCAATTACATTATAACGTAACAGTTGTTTTTCGTTTTTGTGCTTTAAAAGAATTTGACTCTCTATAAAATAGGCATACAAAGGATAAAGATAGGCGAAAAACAAGGCTATATAAACTAAAGGTAACTCAATTAAATAGACGTATTTCAAGCCATAATAAAGGATAATAGAAAACACAATGGTCGCTACAAAACCGACTTGAAGGTACAATTTTTTTAATTTTTGGATGTTCTTTCCCTGCCAGCGATAGATGTTTTTTTGAAAGGGACCCAATAATATTGCGGAAAAGCTTTGCCCTAATAGTAAAAAACTAAGTATAATTTGATAGCTAGCTAAGTCTTCTTCTTGAAGAAGGTAGGTTACCACATATAAATCTCCTTTTGTTTGTAACAAGCCTGCGATGGATAGTCCAAAAAATGGAAAGGCAAGTAAAAGTTCTGTCCGCAACATTTTTAATGAGAATGAAGTCCTTTCCCATTCGTTAAGTAGAGGTAATAGTACAAGACATTTAACTCCTGAAGAAAGCACAAAAAGATAAATAAGATCTGTCAATACCATCTCTTCAGAGAAGAACAAAACACAACTTATGGCTGTTGTTATTGCAGCCATTTCAGAAATAATCGACCAAGTATATTTCCTATAGAATTGAATAATGGGCTCAAATAAAAAGCTAAACCACTTAAAGAAGACCCAAAGTAATAACGGAAAGAAATGGACTTGAAATACTGGGATCAACATCAATAGAATTACGATCAGAATCAAGAAGGGAAGGCGAGCGTAACTTGCTCTTGACCACTGTTCCCCAATGGTATTAGGGCTTAATGAAAATTCTCTTAATAAAAAGGGCTTTTGTCCCCAATTGAAAAGGCTTGTCAACAACTCAACACCCACCAAGAGAACAACAAAACTTCCCCACAAGTCCACATCAAAGAGTCGAATAATGAGTAAAGATACAAGGCTAGTGTGTATTGGTCGGAGCAAAAAACTAATAGTCTCTAATCCAACATATTTAGACCTTCTTATTGCCTTTTTTCGAGTCTTCAAAGCAGCAAGTTGGGTTCATTCAATACAGTTTCTCTAGCACTAGATGTACTTCGTATAACTTGATAAGGAGAATACGTTTCTACTTCAGTCCTGTGATATAAGTTCCCAAGTTCTGGAAACTCATGATTTATATGGGTTGAAAGATTAGATAATCTCGACTTCACTTCTTGCTCAGTTATGCTCCACTCTCCTGATAATCTCTTTGTAGAAGGCTCCATAAAACGAATGTAGAGTTTTTCTAATTCAGCATGTTGCGAAATATCATTGAAATCAATTTCTGTATTTAAACTCGCTCTATACGCTTCTAAGATTGTTCTGTTCTGATTGATAACACTATCAAACTGAGGGGGAGAATAATAGCCAGGAATAGCTGTAAGTGCCGCAATAGCAGTTTGAATGTTAACTTCATGACACCACAAACACTTCGCTGGTTTACCGGCAATGGACAGTGTCGTATCTGCTCCAGTAATTAACTCTTTATTCGCATTGTAAATACCAAAACGCAGTTGCCCATTTGGCATAATGTCCATTACTTCATTTTCCTTAACAACATGGCTCGAATCAGAAAGAGATCCTATTATTTCTTCCGCTAGATAACCCAATGAATGAATGTTTCCATCCTCTTGAGGTATATTAATTATTCGCTCTCCAAAAGCAACTGCAGATTCAATGATAGCTGCCTTTTTTTGCAAAAAAGTATAATCAGACACAAAATTATTTAGTACGGAAGGCATCCCTACTATCTTATAATAATGGTTCGAATTATTAAAAATACTGACGACAAATCTGCCTGCATCAATTCCTCCTGTTACGCTATACTCTTCGCTTTGCTTGTAAATACTAATAAGTTCTTTTAAAGATTGAAGAGCAGTTTGATCAAAGCCAAATTCTTCTACATCGATTTGAATTCTTTGGGTGTCCAACCAACTTGTCCCTTTTGCCCAAGAACCTTTCTCTAATTGTGCCCCTAAATAAGAAAAGCACCATTGAAGCCCAGTTTCAAACTCAGCCTTAATCTCCACATCATTTTGATATTGATAGAGAATAATTTCATAGTCTAAATTGGGTGCTATCGCAGGTTCTTCTTTCTCATCTTCACAAGAACTTATGAGTATCGAAAAAATCATTAACAGAGTAAGCAGTTTTAATGAAATTCTCATTCTTTTGCTAAAACATGTTTGTAATTTCCCAATGCAAATTTAAGCGTTTCCCAAAAATTTCTTTTTTCAGACTTGATATAAACGTGGAAATAAATCAAGCCAAACCAAGCGCGAAACAATAAGTTTGGAGGTAAATTGATCAATTTTTTAATCAAAGGAAAGGTCCAAGGCCAAAGCACTGCAGTTTGGAAGAATTTCTGCAAATTTTGCATTTCTTTAATGTTAGGCAACTCCAATTGCGACGAAAGAAAGAAAGATTTATCTAGTTCTTCTACATTAAACGTTGGACTTAAATACCCCTTTGCATAGGCATACTCTGACAACTCTGTTCCTGGAAAGGGAGAAAAAATAGAACACCATGGATAATCTGCCTTAATTTTTATGTTGAGTTCTACTGTGGAAAAAGCATCTTCCAAGGTTTCGTCGGGTAAGCCCAAAATGTTGTAGGTTCTGAAACTAATGCCTGCTTCATGCAATAGCTCAGCCGCATTTACAATTTGATCATTGTCCAATTGCTTCTTCAACACCTGATTTCTCAAATCTTCGTTTCCTGATTCTACACCAAAAAAGACTGACTTACAACCTGCTTTAGCCAAATTGAACGCATAATCTCTATCGGCCGCCACCAAATCAGCACGAACTAAGCAAATGAATTCTAAGCCCACCTTTTCCTTGTAGACCTCTAAAAATTCATATAGCCACTTCCGCTTCATTCCAAAGACATCGTCTGCAAAATAGAGAACTTCTGTATTCGTCTGTTCTTTTAATCGAATGCATTCTTCAATCACCTCATCAATCTCTCTAATTCGAACATACTTCCCTTTGCCGTCATACAATTCACGCATGGCATCTTCAAAACAAAAAGAACAGTGGAATGGGCATCCTCTTGAAGTGATTACATTTCGAACCTTTCCGCTTCCTTTATTTATTAATTTAGCATATAATTCTCTATCTGGAAACGGATAATCATCTAATCGATCGGCTAAGTTTCGTAATGAGTTATGAGTGGTCTCCTTCCCAGTAGTAAATGATAAATTAGGAACATGATGAAAACCTTTACCATCATCTATTAAATTCATGATTTCTAATAAGGATTCTTCTCCTTCTCCTCGAATCAAATAATCTACTCCTTCTTCTAACACAAACTTTGGGAAAAAAGTAGGGTGTGCTCCTCCAAAAATATTCTTTATGTCAAATTTCTCTTTGATTTCTCTCGCTATTTTCAATGCCCAAGAATGACTCCCACTCATGATAGAAAAGCCAACAAAATCAGGTTTAAATTTCTCAATCTTTTCTGCAAAATCGCTAAGAGCATGACCTATAACAAGGTCGCATTGATGACCATGTGGCTTGAGCATAGACGATAAATACATCGGCCCAACGAACTCATAATCCATATTTTGAAGAAAAAGAAGCTTAGCCATTTGCCTGTAAATATCGTTTTTGTAAAACTAATAAGAATACGAATAGCCCTGTTAAACCATATAAACGGGGAAAATGAATCAAAGTGTTAATAGCATGACTATTTGTGAAATTTGGGATATGATGTGGCAATACATTACAAGTCAAAAAACTGAGCAACACAAGAATTGAAATTTCTCTTTTAAAGTCGCCTTCCTTTCTCAAAAAATCAATAATCAGCATAACTGCAGGAAGAAGCAATAATAAATGATAGCTGGCACTCGCTGGTATCAGTAAAGAAGCACCAATAATGCACGTTCCAATGGATAATTCTTTGGCCTTCTGATAACCCTTCTGATAAATTCGAATAGAAAAAAGAAGCACCAAAATCGAAAATAGCATCTTAATCGTTCCTTTTAAAAAGGGCCTATTAAATGTTGCTTGAGAGTTGAACTCCGAATCATAAATGAAAAAATTTGCCAAGAGTGCATCTATCGACTGAAAGGTGTAAGAGAATTGACCTTGACCAGATAAATTCCCATTCGCATGGTTCCAAAATTCACCTAGAAATACTGTATAAGAGGATATTCCACCTACAAAAACTGGAAGTAAACAAACAATAGCTATGCCCATTAAAAGACCCACAACCAGCTTCTTTTTCAAATTAGGGAGCGCATACAACACATAAACAATGGGGAAGTATTTAAAAGATGCAGCAATGCCTAGAATTCCTCCACTTAAAGAGTTCTTCCCATTTTTCAGCGTATTTATAAAGGAAAGCAATAGAACAGAAAATAACAGATAGCTCTGCCCTAAGCGAATATTTGAAGTAATGGGAATCATGAATAGGCTCACTATAAAAGCAATTTCTAAAAAGCTGAACGAACTGACTTTCTTCAATTGAAAAATGAGGACAAGTAATAAAAACGCATTGCATATCAGCCAAACTCGTTTCGCTTGCAGGGGTGGAAAGAAGCTAAGTGGTAAATACAAAAATGCAGTAGCCGGTGGAAAAGGAGAGAATTTAGCTCCCTCTTTCACTCCAATATCGACAGTACGTTCTGTAAACCAATCGTTATCGTAAAATTGAGCGATAGACTCTCCATTTTTTTGTAAAGTAGCCGAAGAATAATAATTTAAGAAATCACTTGGCCCTTCTTGCCAACCAGGAAAAACACCCTTTAAGCCAATAAAAATAATGCAGGCAGTTATCCAAATGGAAATCAATATAGGCCTGAAAGATTTATTCATCATTGCAAAAGAACTAAGAATTTGAGTTAATACGCTTTTCTTTTTCGTTAAGTGAATTCATGACAATACTTATTTGAGAATAAAATAAGCTTCTCTCAAGTGCATCTTAAATTCAGTCCTGTTGCGAATCCTAAACAAGATTTTTAAAAGATAACTCGGACGAAAATAAAAAGAGAGATAGGCTTTTCGCTTCAGCTTTTGCAATTCTTCTCGTGATATTTTTCCAGTTCCCATGGTTACTTCATCTCCTGATTGGTCCATAATCTTAACCGAATCATCAATGATTCCTTGTTCAATTGCTTGTTCCCTAAACGAAGTATTTGAACGTGGAACAGCCACATTAAAGGAGGCATAATCTGCCTTGATTTCTTTAGCAAATTTTAGCGTTCTTAAAATGGACTCCTCGCTTTGTCCTGGTACTCCAATTAAGAAAGTTCCCAATCGTTTTATTCCTGCTTTTGCTGTTAAGTCGAAAGTTTCACGGATCTGATCTAAGGTGTAGTTCTTTTTGTACTCGTTTAAATATTCCTCATCTGCGAACTCTACCCCAAACATAATCAGATTGCAACCAGATTTTTTCATCAATGTAATCTCTTCCTCGCCTAAAACATCCACTCTCGAAAAACACATCCAAGAAAGCCCGTAGTCGGCTTCAATCATCCAGTTCAACACTTCTCGTGTTACTGCTTTTGATTGAAAAAAGGTTTGATCAGAAAAGTAGATGTATTTATAATTTAAGCGTTTCAGTTCTTTTAGCTCTAAAATGATACTTTCTGCGGAACGGGTAATGTAGGGCATCGTAGACATGATGCAAAAAGTGCAAGGGTAAGGACAGGCATAGTTGGTTAACACTGTAGCCATTGGCATTGCATTCGCAAATGGCATTCTGTAATTTCCTTGTATAAATAAATCGTGACGCGGAACTTCCAACTCAAGCTTCACTGTTCTTTTTTCTGATTTCGTTTCTGTTCCGTTCTCACCTCTATAAACAATACCTGCTGCGGCTTCAAAATCTTTCTCTATCCACTTTTTTGCTCCATCATTAAAGAAATTTGTAACGATTACATCTAACCAAGAATAGATCTTAAACAGTTCTTCGTGATCTTCAAGAAGGGCATCTCCACTTGCTATTATTTTCACAGAAGGGAGTGTTGATTTCACTTGTGTAAAAAACGCAACATCTTCAACCAAAGAAACAGAGCCTACCTGCGTAATAATAAAATCAGGATGAAAATCGACAAGCTTTTCTAAAGCTTCTGTTTTATTAATATTCTCAGCAATACAATCCATTGCTTTTAATTCATACTCCTCTCTTTCAAAAAAACTACTTTGAATTAGTAGGTCTATAGGTTGCGGAAGATAATATGCTTTAGAGACTTTCGAACAATAGTAATCCCGAATGTATATTTTCCTTCCGGGAGGATTAATCAATAAGATTTTCTTCTTATTCAGCATTGCTTGCTAATTTAAGAGATCGAGATAACATGAATGCGGCCTCTACAACTCTATTTTTATCCAATCCATGCAAGCAATCTATTCTATTAGAACAGGCTCTTGCTACTTTTGATTTAGGATGAATAAAACAAGGGGAGCATTCCATTTTCGTACTAATGTTTACCATTCTATAAGAATCAGAATAGCCTACTAATTTTGCTGAAGTTGGCCCCCAAATAGCAACTGTAGGAACGTTAAAGTAATGAGCCAAATGTAAAGGACCAGAGTCATTTGTAATTAACATTTGGCAATTCTTTAATACATGAATAAGGCCTTCCAACGATAATTTCCCGGCAGTATTTTCATAAGATACTCCCAATTCATCTAGCATTTTTGCTAATTGATTTGTGTAGGCTAATTCCTTTTGCAAGCCTGTCAATAAAAACTCAAAAGCTGAGTCTCTTTGTTGGAGTTGTTGAATGATTTCTGCAACGTATTCTATTGGATATTTCCTTTGGGGCAAATACTCTCCTGCATTCACGTTGATCACGATCTTTTCCCCTTCGCGAATTGTTTCAGGTTGAGATACAGTTTGCTTATTCAATTCAAATATTTCAGCTATCGCCTGTATCGCAGGCTTATTCTCTAATGAAATAAATTTTTGATTTTTTTTACTCCTATTTTCTTTCTCAAAAGTAAAAGAAGAGCATGACTTTCCAATGCTGCAAATCAATCGAAAAGTTCCCGAAAAATTAGAAATCCTTTCTAGGTCAATAATCTTAATTCCTTTCATCTTCCAAACACGGAATACCGTTGTAATTAAGTCTAATAGCATGTAGAAAAGGTTCTCACTTCGAACGCAATGTGCCTTTATTCCCAGCAGTTCACATATTTTTTTATCCTTGGAAAGAGTAATCAATTCAATATTTGACAAAGGGAGATCAGTATTTTTCAAAGTACTCGCCAATCGAACAATACTACCCATTCCAAAAAACTTGATAGCTATAACTTTATCGTTTGAATCTTTTTGATTGAAAAACCATGGAACAATCCAAGAACAAATGCGGTAGATTGGAGAAAATAAACCATCTAGTAAAATAAGATTTGAAATTTTTCTCGCCATTCGTTTTGTATCAACTATCCAATGAATATGCCCTCATTTCAAGAGATCTCAAAATACTTTAAACAACTTTAACATGCATCACCCCTGAATCATTAAAAGGCCCTGAAATTAATTGTCCTTTATGATTAACCAACTGAATTCTTAGGTTGTGGGTCTCTTTTGATAAACCAACCAGCTTGAAAGCCTTTTCATAAGGCAATAGGAAATTGATCCCGTCTATCATAAACTTTACCTGACAGCCTCTTAATTGCGGCACATTGTTCAAATAAAATCCCATAATAAAGTCAGCGCTATCCACCTCTTCAGGAATGTGATGAAACAAATGTGGGACTAAAGAATTAAACCCAGATTTATCTTCCCCCACATAAAAGTTTCGAATAAAAACAGTAGAATCAGAAGGTAATCTAAGCCCATTCTTTAGCGAAAGATAAGCCATCAAAACATTGTTTCCTTCTAAGAAATCGAGTTCAAATTCAGCAGTATTACACTTGTGAATCTCCCCATTGTTAATTGAATAATGAATCTCAATTTCTTCAGATAAGTCTACATCAAAGCTTAATTTTGCCTTTCTAGCTTTATCCAAATATTCATATTCGGCTAAAGCAAACCCTTTTTCCTCTAGTTCATTCAAAATTGGAATTAATGTTACTCCTCCTTCTTCAATTGCATTCTCCTCTTCTAAGTGAATAGCAGAAGTTCCATCTCCACTGTTACAAGCAAAAAGCAGAAAACCCATAATAATTAATACACTCCCGAGTCGTTTCATATTCCTAAAATTTCATCTGTTCAATTTTATTATTTTCTAATGGTCAGATGCGATTCGCCATTTAGTTCCAAAATTGAGACTATCCTATTGCTCATTTCACAAAAAAGGCTGCACCAATCGGCACAGCCTATAATGATTTAATTTTATGAATTATTCAACAGTTATAGTATGGTAGCACTCATTTGCTCGCCATAACTTTGATGATAACCATCAGCAAATTGCATAGTTAATGTGTGTTCTCCAGCAACTAATTCTAACTCTGTTTCCAACTGCCCTTTTCCAAAATGAATATTCGTTTCATTTGCAGGAACAATAACTCCTCCTTCCAAAGAAGAGCCATTTATGATAATGTGATGATGTCCTTTTCCTTCAGTTAGTTCTCCAGCAGGCTCTACTTCCATTCCTTCAACACCAAATTCTACTTTTAATGGAGAAGTAACCGTTTGTCCATCTTTCAAATTGGCAAAGAAAACCTTTGCTCCTTCTGGAATCACAACTGCTTCTGCAGCTTCTTCCATTGCATCGTGATCATGGTCATGCCCATCATCTTCATGCCCAGCACCCTCATCATGCATTTCATCATGTTTCATCTCCTTTACTTCGGTTGTTTTAGGAGCTTCTCCACATGAAGCCAAAACAAATCCGATAGCAATTGCTAGTATACTTAATTTTCTCATTTTATTTAATTTAATTAGGATTCAAATTCAATTAATAGTTCATTCTTTTCTACCGCTATGCCCTTTTTTACGGCGATTGACTTAATCACTACATCAGCAGGCGATTTTAATACGTTTTCCATTTTCATGGCTTCTAAAACAACTAAGGCATCTCCTTCCTTCACTTCTTGACCTGCTTCTACCTCAATATTCAACACCATTCCCGGCATAGGAGCTTTTAACTCACTTACCGCGGTACTGCCCAAATTATCCATTCCAAGTTGCTGAAGTAACAGGTCAAAACGGTCTTCTACTTTCGTTTTATAAGGAGAATTGTTCACTTTTAATTCAAAGGTCTTATTGGCTGCATCTGCATTTACTACTTCAACAGAATAAGATTGACTTCCCTTGATAATGTGAAATTTCCCATCCTTTACCTGATAACTATCCCAAGTAACTTGCTTGCCATCTAATAGGGCTTCATTTTCCTTTAAATCTTCAATGGAATAGGTGTTTCCGTTCTCTACTTCAACTTTTAATTCACTCATAGCAGAACAAAGATACAGTTTACCTCTTATAACATCCAATTTGATATTTAATAGTTTTAAGTTCACTTTTGCGATCCAATTTTGTAACATGAAAACAACTTACAGACTACTTATCATTTTTCTAGCTTTTATATTTATTCAAGCTTGTAAAACAACTATTCCTGTAATACAGGCAGATGAATTTGTAACATTGGACACCGTACAAGTAAATTCAAACTCCGAAAGAGAAATTTACAGAGCTTCTGAAACCAGGGTTAATGATTTACTGCACACTAAACTTGAAGTGACATTTGGTTGGGATAGCGCTTTTTTATATGGTAAAGCTCATTTACAATTCGTTCCTTATTTCTATGCAACAGATAGTTTGACTCTTGACGCTAAGGGATTTCAAATTCATAAGGTCGCTTTAGTAGATAAGATTGGGAAACGAACTCCTTTAACGTACTCTTACGACCAATCATTTTTGAAAATTGATTTGGGCAAAACATATACTCGAAAAGACACTTATAACATATTTGTTGACTACACCGCAATGCCCAATAAGCTAAAAGCTGGTGGGAGTTTAGCCATCACTCAGGCGAAAGGTCTATACTTTATTAATCCAGACGGAAGTGATCCTGACAAGCCAAAACAAATTTGGACACAAGGAGAAACAGAAGCAAGCTCTTGCTGGTTTCCGACAATTGATGCTCCAAACGAAAAAACAACACAAGAAATTTACATAACAGTAGATTCTCAGTATGTGACCTTATCCAACGGAGAATTAATGTTTCAATCTGAAAACCCTGACGGAACTAGAACGGATTACTGGATGCAAAGTTTACCACATGCACCTTATTTATTTATGATGGCAGTTGGAGAGTTTGCTGTAGCAAAGGATGAATGGAGAGGGAAGCCTGTTCATTATTATGTAGAACCAAAATATGCAGATGTAGCAAGGGATATCTATCCAAATACAGTTGAAATGTTAGAGTTTTTCTCTACTAAATTAGGGTATGAATACCCTTGGGATAAATACCATCAAATTGTGGTTAGAGATTACGTTTCAGGAGCAATGGAAAATACAGGTGCCGTTATTTTTGGAGATTTTGTTCAAGGTAACGAGCGTTTTTTGATCGACAATGCAGCAGAAGATATTGTAGCACATGAACTATTTCACCATTGGTTTGGAGATCTTGTTACTTGTGAATCTTGGTCAAATTTACCCTTGAACGAATCGTTTGCTACTTATGGAGAATATTTATGGAATGAACATAAGTATGGAAAAGACCAAGCAGATCTTCATGGTAGAGGAAATTTAAGAACTTACTTGGGCCAGTCCAGAATCAATAAGAAAAAATTGATCCGTTTCAACTATGGAGATGAAATGGAAATGTTCGATTCTCATTCTTATCAAAAAGGAGGAAGAGTTCTACACCTATTGAGAAATCATGTAGGAGATGATGCCTTTTTTGCATTATTAAAATTATACTTGGAAAGCAACGAATTCCAGTCCGTAGAAATACACCAATTAAGACTCGCTTTCGAAAAAGTGACCGGTGAAGACCTCAACTGGTTTTTTAATCAGTGGTTCTTCGGTGCAGGGCATCCAATCCTAGAAATAGAGAAAAGCTTTACAAATGATACCCTAAGCATTACAGTAAAACAAACGCAAGACGGCGCAGGTGTTGCAAAAATTTTTCTACTTCCAACGACCATAGGAATTGTACAAGCAAATGGCTTACTGTTAGAGAAAAAAGTAACAATATCTGAGAGAACTCAAACCATCAAAATAAAACAAAACTCCGCTCCATTATTGGTCAATTTTGATATTGAAAAAGTACTTATTGGAGTAATCAATCAAGCAATCGAAAGGAATGAAGCGATTACTTTATATAATAACAGTTATACTTATCTAGACAAGTATGATGCTATAAAAATGTTGAAGAACAAAAAGGATTCTAGCTCATTAGATATTATTTCAGGTGCCATGAACGATGATTTCTGGTACATTAGAAAAACGGCTATTGATAACACTAAAAAACTTGCAAAAATTCGTCCTGAGTCAACTTTGGCGAAGCTAAAGTTGCTAGCAGAAAAAGATCCGAAATCATCTGTAAGAGCTGCTGCAATTAATGCCATCTCCAAGAATTTTGAAGAAACAATAGACCTAGCTTTCCTTGATAGAGGAATTGAAGATCTTTCATTTAAAGTAGTTTCTGCTAGTTTAGATGCCATTTATAAAAAAAACAAGGAAGCGGGCGTAATAAAGGCGCATCAATTAGAAAACGAGGAGAATGCTTCGATTCTACTCACGATTGCTAGTATTTATGCAATTGACGGTAAGCCTGAACAAAAGGCTTTCTTTAATAACACACTAAAGAAAACAAGTGGGTTTAATAAGTATCCGTTATTGATCAGCTACGGAGAGTTTTTAGAAAAACAAGATAACCCAACTATTGAATCTGCGATTCCAAGCTTAGCCGAAAATGCAAAAGGAGATGGAACGTGGTTTATTCGCATGGCTGCCGTTAATTCTTTGATTAAATTGAAACAAAACAAAGAAGAAGAACAATCTTCCATAGCAACTGAAATAGAAAAAGAGGAGGACATCGCTGAGAAAGCAAAACTTACGACTCAAAAAACTTCTGTAGAACAGTTGACTCAAAAACTCATTGCTTCATTAAAAGAGATTCGAGAAGAAGAGACAAATTCAAGACTTAAAAACTTAATCGAAGGAGAGTTAGAATAGCCCTTCGCCTTTCTTTTTAGCTTGCTCTTCGAATCCTGCGTCGGGTTTTAAATTGCCCCCCGTTGCTGCTGCCACAGCCAATTGATCACAACGCTCATTTAGCTCATTGCCTGCATGACCTTTTACCCATTGAAGTTTGACTTGATGCTTTCTGTAAATTATTAAAAACCGTTTCCACAGGTCAATATTTTTCTTTTTTAGGAATCCTTTCTTTTCCCAATTAAAGACCCAGCCCTTCTCAACAGAGTCCACAACGTATTTAGAGTCTGAAAAAACAGTGACTTGAGAATTTTCATTTTTTAATTGCTCCAATGCAACAATCACGCTCAACAATTCCATTCGGTTATTAGTCGTTTTTATAAAGCCTTCAGATAGTTCTTTTCGATACTTTCCTGACAACAAAACAGCCCCATATCCTCCATTTCCGGGGTTACCTTTTGCTGCTCCATCCGTGTAAATTTTGATTTGACTCATTGAGTTTCAGAAAATATAGACGAAAATAAGAAGAACTTTATAGCTACGAAGTTTATTATTAGATTTGTCCTATGAGTTTTACACTAATTACTCTAGAGCCTACCGGTTATCTTGATGCTCTGATGCTTCAAGAAAACTTTTTCAATGCTCAATTGGAGAAAAAAGCTAAAGGCAAAAAAACTAATAATACTTTGATTCTATTGCAGCATACTCCTGTCTACACTTTAGGTAAATCAGGAGATGCTAAAAACTTGAAGGTTCCTATAAGCGAGACAGGAGCAGAGTTTTTCAAAACAAAGCGTGGTGGAGATATTACTTTCCATGGCCCAGGACAATTGGTAGCTTATCCTATTTTCGACATTGATAGTTTTAAGATGAACACCAGGCAATATGTTGAGACATTAGAACAATGTATTATTGATTGTATTGCAGAATATGGACTAATTGGAACAAGAATTAGTGAAGCTAGCGGAGTTTGGTTAGATGCTGATGGAGAGAATCCAAGAAAAATTTGTGCTGTAGGTTTAAAAATTAGCCGTCATATTAGCATGCATGGTTTTGCTTTTAACATCAATACAGACCTTAGTTTTTTCGACAACATTGTTCCTTGTGGCTTAGAAGATAAGGCAGTCACTTCATTGTCTAAAGAATTAGGAAAAGAGATGGATTTTTACGCCGTTCAGGAGAAAATCTTAAGCACTTTTACAAAATACTTCCAGTAAATAAATGAGAACTTTCATCCTTTCTAATAGGATGTTATTGCTATGCTCAAGAATTTCAAAAAATTGGGCAAACAGCAATAATTAATAAGTTTTCTTTTCTCAATTACAAGGCGTAGGGCGAATGGCAATTAAAAAAGACAAACATCCTAAGCGTAAAAAGCTATTAGTAAAGTCGGCCTTTTTATAGGTGAGTTTTATGCGGAGAAAGAGGTGTATCAATAGCCGTTATACTCATCAATTTTCTTATTCTTAAAAAGTCCTTACTAGGACTTTTCCCCATTTTTCACGTTCTCATTTTAAATCAGACATAAATCCATATATATAGCTTATCCAAGGCTTTAACCTCGCCCCCTTCCCGCAGCCCAATAAAATAAAGTAAAAAAACAGGTATTTGTACGTGTTTTATTAAAGAATCATTATGTGTAGTTTTGTGGACATTATTAGCCAAAAGAAATACAATGAAAACAAAAACAATTTTATTATTAGCAGTAGCAATCTTCACTAATCTTAGCCTGCGTGCGGCGGGGGGAGAAGAAGGAGAGGGAACTAGTTGCGAAACAGCTATTACTATCTTTTCGAATACAACTGAAAATTTTACATTTATTGAAGGGCAAAATGAACTTTATTTGCAGTTTACAGCAGGAACAAATGATGAGTCCTTTGCTATCTCAGATGATTTGCAATTGCACTCAGAAATTATCTCAGAGATTTCATTGTACGAAAAGGGAGCTTGCGAAGAAGTCATATTTATTAAGAATATCAGCTATTTATCATATGCTCCAGCTAATAATATGTTACTCGATAATTTACAGAATGGAACGGAGTATCTGATTAAACTAAAAAAGAATGTAGCACTCTATCCAGGCAATATTTCATTTTACGTCTCTTTGCGACAAATTGTGATTGTAACTACTTGTCCAGTGTCTGCTGGAACACCATGTGAATCTCTGACACAAAATCCAGAGTTTTCATATGTCAAGAATTCTAATTTGGCTAATGTAAATTATAGGGCCTTTCTTGACAATCATATCTGTCATTGGGGAGATGCAGCTCCAAGTGCTGATTTTTATGTAAATGGAACGAATACATATGCAGGACTTCTAGGGCAAAATTATTCTTCAAATTAACAGAGCATTTATTATTAATTGGAAATCATTATGATTTGCCCAGTAGGATAAAGGTCTGGTTAACAGACGATGCTACCATTGCAAGTATACCGCAAGGAACACATCCTGCTCATCCAGGGAACCATGTTCATGCAACACTGAACAATAGCTCAAATGCACAATTAATAGCCACCGTTTTGGGTTCACAGGTTTCTACCACCTATCCAAATTTTCAAAATTTTCAGTTTAACAACATTTTAGTAGGTGGGGTCTATAATAGATTAGTGATACTAACAGAAAACGATTTAACTGGAACATTTTATTATGTTTTGTTAGATGATATTTATTTAAGAGGAACTCATCCTGCCACTACTATCCCCGACAACGAAGACGTTACTTGGTTAAAAGCTAACGTATCTTCAGGTAGTAGCACCATTTCAAATGAAGCCTTCTTTGTAGAAGGGCTCTTTACTGTGAATGAGAATATCAATTTTGTCAATTGCGATTTTTACATGAATGAAGATGCACGGATAGACATTAATTCGGGAAGTCAATTTGACTTTAAGAGCACCAATAGCACCAATAATGTTATTAAATCCTGTGACCCTA
>JAESST010000411.1 GCA_016763995.1 Flavobacteriales bacterium
CACTCTGCGGTTTTACTAATTAGTTTTTATCAAATTGTATCTTTACTTAACTCACTACACACCATATATGGGCGTTAGCATTAAATATAATGATAATGAAAAATACTCAAAGTCCTATTTTGGAGCATAGATTATCCTCAATTATTGAATTTACAAAAGACTCTATAATTATCATCAATCACAAAGGAGAGATTGTTTTATGGAATAATGCTTCAACAGCACTTTTTGGATTCACCGCAACGGAGGTTATGGGTAGTAAGATTCATATTATTATACCAAAAGAAATGCGTAGCCTTCATGATGCCGAGATGGCTATTTTTTTAGCAGCAGGAGAAAAGAAAATCATTGGTCGAACTGTACAGATTAATGGTCAAAAAAAAGATGGTTCAATCTTCCCAATCGAGTTGTCACTTTCCTCATGGGAAGAGTCCAATGAAATCTTTTTTTGTGGGATAATTCGAGATATTAGTGATCGTAAAAAAAAGGATCGTGAAATAATTGATCTTCGAGGAATTATTGACTCTTCTCCATCCTGTTTGAAATTAGTAAGCAAAAAGGGGGAACTTCTGATGATGAACTCAGTGGGTCTCGGATTAATTGAGTGTGAAAATTTCGCTATCGTGGATAAAGTAAGTGTTTATGAAATTGTTCACGACCAAGATCGAGATTCATTTATCAAGTTCAATGAATTCATTTGTGATGGAGGAAAGGGCAGTTTGATCTTTAAAATAGTTGGATTAAAAGGAACCGAAAGAATAATGGAAACGTTTGCCCGAGCGCATAAATTAGAATCAGGAGAAATTGCTCACCTTGCCATCACAAATGAAATCACTGAAAGAATAAAAGCTGAAAGAGAACTCCAACAAAAAGACCTGAAGCTCGAAGAAGCCAAGAGACTTTCAGTTATTGGTGAATTTGCTGCTGGAATTGCTCACGAAGTGAATAACCCCCTAGCAATCATACATTCAAAGGCCCAATTATTAGAACTACAATTGAATCAACTTGGAATTGAAAACACAGAAAAAGTTAAATTAATCCAAAGTTCACTGAATTCTATTAAACAAACCGTAATACATACTTCAGATTTGATTAAAAACCTTAAAACATTCTCGTCAAAAGCGAATTTCGAGAATCTGGAAGTGATCAGATTGAAGGAAGTGATTGATATGGCGTTAAAAATCAGTCAAAAGAGATGCTCCAATGCAGGAATAAAAATTATTATGGGTGTAGATCCAAATATAAAATTGAATTGTAGTATTACTGGTCTTTCTCAGGTGATCCTAAACCTATTAAGCAACTCTATTGATGCGTTAGAAACATTAGAAGAGAAATGGATACAGATCGAAACAAATGTTTCGGACAAAGTTTTGAAAATTATAATTACAGATAGCGGGAATGGCATTCCAGCCAAGATCGTTAAGAAAATTACTCTACCTTTTTTCAGTACAAAAGATACTGGAAAGGGGACAGGGCTAGGTCTTTCGATATCAGTAAAATCAATAGAAAAGATGAATGGTTATTTTTACTATAATGTAAACGCAAAAAACACTCAATTCATAATTGAATTTAAATCATTCGAAATATGAAAAATAGCAAGATTTTGATCGTTGAAGATGAAGTAAACTTAAGAGAAACATGGGAACTCATGTTATTGCACTTTGGTTTTTCTGTTCATATTGCGGCCAATGGACTTGAGGCTGTAAAAATTATTGATCAGCATCCTATTGATATTATTATTAGCGATATACAAATGCCAGTGAAAGACGGTTATTTTATCCTCGAACACATAAAATCAAATAATTTAGACATTCTTACCTGGATTTGTAGCGGACAATTATCCCCGACCTCAACTTTAGCCGAGTATAATATTGATAAAATCTTGATAAAACCATTTAATATGCTCAGCGCAGTTCAGGAACTAATCTCAATAATTACCTCAGATGATGCTAACAAAACCTAAAACCAATTAAAACTGGTTTTAGCCAAAACGTCAGACTCTGCATTAACCTATTAACAAGCATTAATATCGAAGTAATGTGGCTTATTACTGATCAGCGTCCACACTTCAAAACCATTGCCATTGACTCCTTTAAAACTAGAGCCCCGTTCCGTAGAATTTGAAATCCTGTGGCAACTTTCATTAGCAAAAACGAAGCTATTGTTTTCATTATTTTTGAGTATCACATAGATAGAGTACATAAACACAATTGCGTTTAGCCAATTGTTGTAGTACATAAAACAGATGTTGTTCAAAGGTGCTTGTGAACCACTATATTCAAAAATGAATTAATTTTCACCCATGGATCAAGAAGATACACTCTACATTATAAAAATGGTTGCCGGAATATTCACGCTCCTTTTGGGAGTCGTAGCGGTTGTTACCGAAACCAAACACAAAGATTCTAACAAATTAACCAAATGGGGGTATGTTGCAATCATTGGTCTTGTAGTACTATCAGGGTTTTCCATAACCGAAGGTATTATCAAAAGAATACAAATGCATGAGGCTGTCAAAGGCGCTTATCAAGCAGAAATTGAAAAACAAGCAGAAGCACGGATAGCAGCTTTAGAGTCTGCCAAACGATATGATAACAATGCTAAGAAACAGTTCCAAATAATTGAAAACACTCAACGAACACTTTCCAAAATAGAATCAAGTATCGTCAATCAAGACAAACTATTAAAGTCTGGAATGGAAATTGGTCAACTACAAAAGAACTCACTCAATAAACAAATTAACCTTCTAACGAAACAAGACAGCTTGGCATCACTTCAAGGTCAGGTTTATGCCCGAATAAAAGAATCGCAATTTCCCTTGGAGAATTTAAAACTGAGAATGAAGGTATCGTATGATATAGATCCCAATTTCAAAAACGAGATTCTAGCAATATGTAAACAACATTATGCTAAACATCATCTTGATCCAAATTTCTTTGAAGAAATCGACTCCTTGGGAATAAGATACCAGTTATCTACTACTTCAAATAATGAAAAATACATTTACAAAATCGAATTTGATTCAGATTCCCCAATCATTCTCAATAAATATCTTTGGAAAATTTACAACCAACAATCTGTGGTTGTAAATTTTCGAGATAAGCCAATGAATAGAGGTTATTATCATACCGACAGTGTAGATTTCGAAATGAGTTTTTTTGCATTCAACGAGGAAGGCGGCTATAAACCTATAAATAAAGTAAATAAAAAAGGTGAATCACGTATTAATGTTACACTGAGATTGCCCCCTGAAAATAATGATCCGAATGTAGACTCTTACCAACCAAAAAGAGACAAAACAGAAATATGGTTTGAAACTTCTCGAGTGACCACATCATCTGGTCAAAACATGCCTTTTCTCACCTTATACGACCTTGCCGATAAATATGTACAGGTTCGATTTTTTGGGGATGGTAAAGCGCTCGGAACAATGGAAATAGAATGGATGTCGATTGAAGTTGGAAAATCTTATCATCGAAACATTCATTTCCCATCTTATAAAATAGAAGCTGATTTTGGTGAGCTATCGGAAGCTGGCTTCTATCAGTTTCCTTCACGACATTTCACTTTCTTGCCTGCAGCAGCATTAAACCTAGAACCACTTGATCCTTTTGAGTAGTGCATTATATAATAGTGGTATCCCCGTTCCGAAGGGTTTGAACCCCCTGCGGCAACTTTCATTAGCAAAAACGAAACTAATGTTTTCATTATTTTTGAGTATCACAGATATAGAATAAATAAACGCAATTGCGTTTAGCCAATTGTTAGCTGCAATATCTTTAATAATAAACCAATGAATCCAGGCGAGGTAATAAATCTTCTCGAAGCTAACAAAAACGAGCGTGGTATTCAGAATTTGGAAAAACTGAGCTCAAATACAGTTGGTTTAAAAAGTTTTGGTATCGGACTTACTCTTCTTCGTAAACTATCCAAGAAGATTGGTCGTGACCATTCATTGGCGCAACAACTTTGGAAGAGCGACATCTACGATGCAAAAATTATAGCTCTTCTAATCGATGACCCAAAGCAAATCACCCGAGATCAAGCGGAGTTGCAAGTAGATAATATATATCAAGGATATTTCGCTCATGTATTCTCTTCATGTGATGCCCCATTAGCTAAAACACCTTTTGTTGTTGAACTATTGACAGATTGGATAAATAGCAATGATACGATGCGCAGGTGATGTGGTTATGGCCTACTTTATGAAGTTTCGAAGTCTAAGAAAAAAGACGCACCAAAGGATGCATTTTTTTTGAAGAAAATAGACCAAATTCGTGAAACCTTTAAAGATGAAAAAAATGTTATACAATTAGCAATGGGTGGAGCACTTTTAGGTATCGGTAAACGCAATCTTGTATTAAATACCGTAGCGCTAAAATTGGCAAAAAAAGTAGGACCTATTGCAATCAAATCGGGCGTCAGCAAATGTGAACCCTTTGATGTTACCAAACATCTTACAAGCGATTATATAAAGGAAAAACTTGCTGTCTGAAATAAGACAAGCTATTAACATGAGTCAATAAGGAAAACACACATCACAATGTATTGGCAGCATTAAAACGACCGTTTATATTAAACCTTGTATACAATCGAGTAAGCCAGCTCTTAATGCATTCAGTAATTAATGACCTAAACATTTATCCCAAGTTTTCCCTTCAATATTAAATACTTTTTTCCGGTGTTCTACCCCCCATCGATAAAGTTCACTCATTACAGACTTACACGTTCTTCCATATTCCGTTATGCTATAGCTTATCGTAACTGGGCGTGTATCTTCTACCTTTCTCGTGATCAATAAATTATCTTCGAGAAACTTTAATTCTTTTGACAACATTTTCGGTGTTATATCTTCTACTATTCGCTCTAGTTCCTTAAAACCACAGCTCTCATAAAAGCTAAGGGCTGTGATAATTGGAATCTTCCATTTACCGCTAAAAACCTCCAGTGCATCTCTAACGGGAACCATGTAATTGCCAAATTGCTCTTTCATTGGAACCTTAATCTCCTTCTTTTCTTTACTATTCATACTGCTATACTTTTGGATACCACTATATTTTATATAGTGGCTTTACAAAATAAAGCATTTCAACTAAATTTGCAATAAACACAAACAAATTTCAAAATGAAAAAGAGAGATAATATAATCTATATCGTGGCAACAGGGCTATTTAGTTTAATGCTTTTAGCAGGAGCTATCACCTATTTTGTTCAATACAAAATGACGAGTGAAATGTTCACGAGTTTAGGTATTCCAACCGAAATAATATATCCTTTGGCCATTGCAAAAATACTAGGCATATTGGCAATTTGGCTGATGAAGAATCGGGTAATTAAAACCTTGGCATATGCAGGATTCGCGCTTGACTTTACTTTCGCAATACTTGCCCATTTAAATGCGGGTGATGGTGGAGCAATTGGCCCTGCTATTCCATTTGTCTTATTGATCATTTCATATGTGCTTTACAGAAAAAAATAAAGATTCTTAGCTAGGATATCGCTAATTCAAACAACAATGAGGAACAATTACATGTGTATCTTTATATCAATTCATAAACAATAAACGATATGCAACAGCATCTAAACTGTATTTAAACGCAGTTTAGCCAAAACCTTATTATTTTTGAGTCCGACAGATATAGAAAAGTATACGCCATTGGATTAATATAGAGTTGTGTGTTATTGGTAAATGATAAGCATTTGAAGAAAAATTAAATCGTAGAGATAAATGAAAAAATCTTCAACAAGAATCGGATTAATAGTCCTTATCGTATTAAATTTGATCGTATTACTTGGTCAAATATGGCCAGAAGGCGCACCTCCATTTGCAAAGTATGTAAATATTGGATTTTTGATAGTATGCTTGGGTTTTTTCCTGTCTTTATTGACCGAGCGAAAGTCCAAATAATTTCTTACCCCCACTCGATCACTTTTGTAAAACGTTCGGATCGGAATTCAGTTCTATTGAGTTTGAATTCCGCTCAATAGAATTTTGAAGTATATTTAAAATCAATCGATATCAAATAAAAGCTCCATTGCGTTTAGTCAATTGTTATGGCTAATGAATATTACAATCACCAGATTAAATAAAATTGTATTATCAGTTGTGATAATAGTGGCTGTAGTAATTATTGGAACTACTCTTTATTATAAATAATTCGTTGATTGCTCAGGCTGCGGCAGTTGCGATTACGAAACTCGAACGGAAAGGGTTTACATCTCGGATTATGACATGCTATTTTAACTATGATAGTAATGGAGACTCCATTGCTAGAGTTCTATTTATTTTTA
>JAESST010000032.1 GCA_016763995.1 Flavobacteriales bacterium
ATCTGTTCCTGCTAGTTCAGCAGCATCAACTGCCTCTCTTACTAAATCCGCGGCTCTATCGGTGCCACTATCTCTTCCATAGTAGAGGAAGTTGTTTGTAGCTCTATACCAGCCTTCCACATCCACAGTAACGCTTAGTTGACCGCCTGAGCTTGTTTCATAAAAGGCTTTAAAACTACCATCCCCAGATCGATAATTACTTGCATACAGCAAACTGTCAAAATCAGTCTTGGGAATTACATTGATCATGTCCGGATAGTCAATTAATAAGGCTAAAACCCTGATGTTTCCGCTTGTAGGATAGGTTTTGTTTTGTAGGTGCGCGTTGACTTGATCTAAAATAGAAGATTTTAATGGATTCATATCGGGTTTAAGCGACGCTTGTAATCCGGTGACATAAGTATTTTCAGCAGCACTCCTGTTTTGAAGATCAGAAGCTAATGTTCCTCCGGGAATAAGATCTCCGTTTTGCTTGATTGCATATTCGTAGTTAGCACTACCATTTTTTGTGATAGAATAACCGTCAGTCGTCTCTGTCCAACTATTGTTTAGATTTCCTTTTCCTATAAGGGTAATACTTGTTCCATTAGGTTGATTGATAATAACCGGTTCTGGAGAAGCAAGGCAACTAGAGGGAAATAGCTGATGATCGGCTTGAGCGATTGCTTTATGATTTCCAAAAGTTAAGCCTAAAGCTAGGATTAGTAGGTAGTTAAGCGAGTAAATAAATTTCATATTGATAACGTTATAACATCTAATATTCAAAGACGCATAAAGATACCAATTGGTTGGCAATATAGCTACGCTGTTTTCGTACTTTCTAGTGCACTTTAATCATTCGTTGCTCGAAGTGTATTCTTGATTTCTCGAATTTCTTTTTGCATGTTCAGCATGGAACTATTTATTTGGTCTCTAGATAGGTTAGGTTCGGGGATGTCCTCGCTAATGTAGTTGACAAATTTCCAAATTTCATTTACCTCATTAATATTGATTTCATAAGGCTCATAAATTGGATTAGTCGAACATAAAAGTAGCGTTTGGTTTTTGTCGTATTGCTTGTAAATATTTTTAAATACAACTCCATCATTTGTAGTCACTACAATGTAAGGATAGCCGTCTTTTAAGGTGTTCCAATTTTGAATGAATTCGCCTGTTACCCAAGACCTATCGGAAACTGGAGGCATAGAATCTCCGCTAATTTGAAAGGTCCTGAATTTCTTGTTTTTGTCTAAAAACGGAAGTTGAAAGGTGGGCAGTACTTTGATGAAATCTGGGTCGCCAAAACCAGTAGTATATCCTGCTTTTGCTTTTACAGGAACAAGCTCGATGTTTTCTTCATTATTAGCATCCACAGTGGTTGCTAAAACCCTTAGTTTACCACCTGTAATGTCAATGTCAATTCCTTGTTCTAGTTGACTTAAATACAGAGCAGAGATTTTATGCAAGTCGACTTTCAATAGTTTATCAATAGAAATTTTGAAAAATGCAGAAAAGCTTAAGAGGTTTTCGAAATTGGGCTCTGAATTTCCTAATTCATAGCCACTCAATGAGCTTCTTTTAATGCCTAACTCATTGGCTAAATCAGCTTGAGAGATTAGTTTTCTTTTTCTTAAAAATGAGATGTTAGTTCCAAAATTCATAGTGACGTAATTTTAATCAAATATAAGACAATATAATTGTCATTTCAAAATAAAGTTGATTCTTGAAATAATGATTACTTTGTAAGAGTTTAATCTTAAGGGGAAATCTATGAAAAAAATCTACTTTATTTTCGCTCTCATACTCTCAATTTTTAGTTCAATTTTTGCACAAAACGATTCACTTCGAATTAATAAGTCTGTTTTCTTGTTTTATGATTCTTCGGACTATGTTCCTGTACTAACTCGGTTGCCATATGTAGAGGCGAATCAGGGTTTACTTCATGTTCAGTATGAGAATTTAGGAACTAATGCGATTGCTCGACCCTCTGCCCGTCTAGATATAACTCATGAAACGTTTCCGGGCGGAACACCGGGATGGGGGCTTGTTACTTCATGGGTATTGAGCCTAGACAGTTTAAATGTTGGAGAAGTGGATACTTTAAGGTTTCTTAGTTGTTTTGACCCTACAGTCTTGGGTAGTTTTCAAGCGGAAGTTAAGCTGTACAATTCAGTAGGGAGGGCTCTTGATTCATCTGTTTTTCAATTTAGAGTGTTGGATACAATACTGTCTAAGCATACGAGTGTTTCTTCTTCTGTAAAAACAGGGCCTTCTTTTTTCTCAGATACGATAACGGGCCAATCCGGAGGTACGGTTACAGGAGATCGTTTTGCGACTCTTTTTGAATTAAAAAATATTGTTCCTACATATGCTGCTATTCCAACTTCGATTAGTATTTATATTAGTAACGATTCTAATAATATTGGTGCAGAGTTTGTGCCTAAAATTTGGGAGATTAATGTGGATAGTATGGGAACTCCAAATTTTATTGATGTGATAGTAGCGTCGAGCTTTATTCCAACAACGATTGGAGTAGCAAATTTGGGGTAAAATGTGTCCTTCGTGTTTGATCATGGGAGCGCTGTCGTTGGTGGTTTAACTAAAGGGAAATATGCTGTAGGGTTTGAATCTACTCATCCAATGCCTAATGGCAAAAGTCTGACCGTTGGAAGAGATACTCTTGCAGAAAGAAACCAATTTAAGGGAACTTCTTTTGTTTCTTTTGGACAGGATTCGACTTGGTATTTGATCGATGATTTGCCGATGATGACTTTAAACTTTGGACAATTGGGTTTTACTGCTGGATCGAATAACCCATGTCAGGTTGTAGGAATCGAAAAGGAAAAAGAGAAGCTCAAATTTAAAGTGTACCCGAACCCTACAAATGGAATTTTTCAACTAGAAGGGGGGCAAGAGATCAAGGAAGTCCAGGTTTTTAATATGAGAGGGCAACTTGTTTTAACCAAAGAAAGGAATACATCAAAGGTTAATTTGGAAGGAGAAGTAAGAGGGCTTTATTTATTGAGGGTTCAGTTTAAAAACGGCACGCTTAAAAGTGAAAAGATCATTTTAGAATAGCTACAATGTAGATAAGCTCATAAAACGATGAATTTAAAAAGAAGAGGTATGAACTGTTTAGATAGGTCTGAACAGTGAGCGTGATTTAGTTTTATGGAAAATAGAGAATGCGTGTCTTAAAAGAAAAGAATCATCGAATGTTTTTGTATTGAGCGCGATTTTAAAATTATGTACTCAATAAAAGAAGTCGTTTTTTTACACTCCTCTTTTTTGCTATTTCGAGTTTTCACAACCTAATGGTGTGTATTTTGTTTTAATTGAGTTGGAAGATGGAAAAATGATATCAAAAAATCTTGAGAAGTATTAATTATCAACTTCTTCGCTATTCTTTACCAATACCTTTCCAAAGGAAACTTCTTGTGCAGCTAGTGCAAGAATAGTTGTTGGCATATCTTTAATTCTCTCCTGAATAGTAGCATAATAGTTTTCGAAGTTTTCATCTGGAGGAGCCATTCCCATGAATACCAAATCTGCACGAGCCGAAGATTCTTTTAGAATATCATCAAAAGAATTTCCATTAGAAGCGATAACATCAGTTTCTGCCTTAATTCGAATTTCCTCTAAAATGCTTGTGAGATTTTCCTGAGCTTTTGGGACAGCATTGTCAGAGGCAACTACCATTTTGATATGCACTTTTGCTTGTCTCCAATCAATGTTATTAGACATGAGGTAGGCTAAAATCATCATTAGTCCTCCATTGCCTTTTAATCCGCCCCACCAAACATCAATTCTTTTTTTAGCTCCGAAGGTGGCCCCATCTTTTGCTTTGTGTACAATCAGTATGTTTCGCTGCAAATCATAGAAACGCTGAATCATGGTGCAAAAATCAGGTCTGTATTTTTCACTTTGGCTTTCTCCTAGAATAACGGTGTTAGGAACAAGGGTTCCGAGTCCGTATGCGTTAACTAAGTTAGCCGCGCCAGTGAATCGATCTTTAGCTTGCATGACTTTTACCAATCCATTCACTCCTTTTTTAAGCATGAATTCTTGGATGTGCGTTTTCATGCTTTGGATTTGTTCTGTGCTCATCGTTCCTTCAGAAAGAACACTGGCAACTGATAAAATTCCCTGTTTGTGGGTAAAGGTATTCGCAAATTCAATCAGGTGCCATCGTTTAGTTGGAGAGCCTGCCAGTACAATAGGATTGGGCCTCCAGTTTTTGCTATCTAAATCTTCAGTTAGGCGCATGATATTGGCCCTCAATATGGCCATTCGTACCCCCCGACCAATGCTTCCCCATGAGGAGTTTAATTCTCTTTTCTTTAGCCAAATAAAAATTAGGAATACAAAAAGTAAAGCAGCAATGGTGGCAGGAGTGTTAATGAGTAACATTACTGCCAAGCAAGCAATGGCACCAACCATAGAGAAAACCCAATGAACTCGAAAGGTAGGGCGAAAGGACGGGCTGCCTAGAAAGCGTTCGATACCCGCTGCGACATTGAGAACACCATATGTCGTTAAAAAGAACATCGTAAGAATAGGGGCAATCAAGTTTAAGTCTGCAATCCAAACGGTGAGCAGTACCACGCCAAGCGTAAAAATTGTTCCTAACCTTGGAGTATCGTCATTTCCTGAGCCCTTACTAGTCCATTTTAAAAACTTGGGAAGAATATTGTCTTTCGCTAAAGCTTGTAAAACTCTTGGAGCACCAAGCATGCTACCTACTGCGCTTGAAAGTGTCGCTCCCCAAACGCCAATTAAAATACTGTCTCCCCAGAAAGAAATTTTACGCATAATCAAGGGGTCGTTGATTAAACTATCAGCCCCAGCTCTATTGACTAAAATAACAGGTAAAATCATATAGATGACATAGCCCACAGCGATGGCCATGAAGGTTCCTTTGGGAATAGACTTTTTTGGATTTTTTAAATCTCCCGACATGTTTACTCCTGCCATAATTCCTGTAACAGCAGGAAAGAAAACAGCAAAGACAGTCCAAAATCCATGAGATTCCGGTTTAATATCTCCCCATTGATGGATTTGAGCTTCTTCGAGTGGGCTTCCAAAGAATAGGCAAATGAGAGAAATTACGATGCCGACCATAATGACATACTGGGCTTGGATAGCAGCCTTTGCTGAGCCTAAGGCTAATGCTGCGACTAAGATAGTGGTGATAATTCCCAATAATTTTTCATCCAATTCAGGGAAAACTTGTACCACACTTTCTGCAAAACCTACTGTGTAAAGCGCAACAGAAAGGGCTTGTGCAAAATACAGTGAAATTCCGATGGCGCCTCCAGATTCAATTCCAAGAGACCTGCTAATCATGTAATAAGCTCCTCCTGTTTTTACTTTTTGGTCGGTGGCAATAGAGGCAATCGAAAGTCCTGTTAAAAAGGTAATACTAGTAGCTAGAGTTACAATAATTAAGGTTCCAGTCAGTCCAACATTACCAACTACCCATCCGAAACGGAGGTACATGATAACCCCTAAAATGGTTAAGATGGAGGGCGTAAAAACTCCGCCAAAGGTTCCTAAGCCAGTGGTTTTTGGTTTTAGTGTGTTTTTATTGATTAAAGTACCCAAATGTGCAAAATGGTAATGAATGGTAATGAATGGTAAATTAAAACAAAAGCCCTTAAATAAAGGAGATTTTCCTTAATTAATTGGCTAAATAATAAAGGCTAGCGCAAGCTTGATGTTTACATAACTGACCTCCCCATTTAAATTTTCATAAATTGTTTTGGTACTCAGTGGTTCGTTTTTTGGCCTTTTCATATACTCGATTTCCACTTTATTCATAAGGCTACTTTGGGGTTTATAACTACTGAGGTTTGCTTCGGGGTAATCTTTTTTTAATTTAATAATGTGGCTGGCAATAGTGCCCTCTGCCATGCCTCTTTCTTTCGCTATTTCTGTAATAGAGAGGTTTTGTTTGGTCAGCTGATAAGTTTGATCGTAGGTAGTTTCTTTGTGTTCCTTCTTTTTGATTTTTCCTTTTTGCTTGAGAATTTCTTTCTCGTTACTTAGTCCACCACAATCTTTTATAAATTTTCGGGCTTCTTGTTCGAGTTGTTGTGTATCAAATGCCTGCTCTGCTTTTCCTGAAAGCTCTTGAAATCTTTTGTCTGCCTTAAATGCCAAAGGGTCTACCTGAAGGGCCATTTCGTTTAAACCTAACAAACTGAGGTTCTCCAATCTTTTTAATCTAGAAAGTGCGACATAGCCTTGTCCTCTTTCAAAGGTGTTGCTGAGGTCTATTTCGGCAGCATCTAAGGTCATACCCTGACTTTTGTGAATGGTAATGGCCCAAGCCAAACGTAAAGGCACTTGATTGAATTGTGCCAGTACTTTACCAGTCTCATCTTGAATTTTCCAATCTTCCGGGCTAGCAATTACCAATCGATCATCACTCACCCTCACCAAAGGATGGTTTTCTTCTTCGTCGAAATCTACAATTTCTCCCAAACTTCCATTCACTACCCCTTTTTCAGGAATATTTCGAACAAACATAACTTTGGCGCCAATTTTTAGTTCCATACTTTCTAAGGCTAAAACTGATTTCTTCAGTCCTTCCAATAGTTTTTCGTTCCCCTTAGTTTCGGCGTTGTAATGTTTTGATTTGCCACTGATCTTTTTTAACTCCTCTTGATTGATTTTGTCGACATCATAATTATGCGTAAACAACTTGGTAGGTTCTATTTTACTTTTAATCTTTTGGCCAATAGTATCTTTTAGATTAAGGTAGCGCATTTCAGAAATTCTCCCTGATCTAATCTCGTTAAGTATGGTGTTTAAATCGTCGTTGCTCTGCCGATATTGTTGCGTTAAATAACAAATTGTAGGCGCTGCATTCACCCACATTGGCGACATGAATGCAAACTTTCGTTTGCTACTCTCCTCACTATTACCAACTGGAGGGAGCTGGAAAAAATCACCACAAAAAATTACCTGAATGCCCCCAAAGGCTAGCTGATTCATTTTAAAGTACTTTAGCACCTGATCCACTAAATCCAATTGTTTTTGGTGGAGCATCGAAATCTCGTCAATGATTAAAACTTCGACTTTGTCTAGTTTTTTCTCAAGATACTTTTTAGTCTTTAATGTTCTGAGTTGGGCGCTTGTTAAATGGTCTTTTATTCCGATTCCTGCCCAAGCATGTATTGTCATCCCATTAATATGAGTTGCTGCAATACCTGTGGAAGCAGTAACTGCAACCGGAACTTTTCGCTCTTTAAGGTAGCTGATGTATTGATTCAATACGTAGGTCTTTCCCGTTCCTGCAGAACCGGTGAGGAAAGTATTTTTTCCAGACTTTAAAAAAGCTAAGGCTTGTTCTTGTTTCATATTATTTCTCTTCTACCCATTGTCCTCTTTTAGGACGTAATGCATCTCTTACTGCAATCATGTTTTCTTCTGCCACAATCATAAAGGCTAGGCTTTGATCGGGACTTGATTTTTCTACTCCAACCTCAAAAGCGGAGATTTGCTCTTTAGCTGCAAACTCTTTCAAGTGAATGGCGTGGTGTTCGGCAGTTTTTAAGCCATCTTCACCAAAAAAATCCCAGATCAATTTTATTTTTTTACTCATGTACAGTGGAATTGCTTGTTGATCAATTTATTTCTTAGATCAAGTTCAAATATCGTGAATTGAAGTGGATTTTTTTCGATAAAATGATACCTGAAAAAACAATATTGATTATTTTGTCGTCAGCATTATGACGTGATAATTGTCATTTTAAATTAAAATAGATCAATTTTGTCTGATAAGAATATCGTTCATATGGACTTAGATTCTTTTTTCGTTTCGGTGGAGCGATTAAGAGAACCTAAATTAAATGGAATTCCCTTACTGATTGGAGGTAGTAGTAATCGAGGAGTTGTGGCTTCTTGTAGTTACGAAGCTCGAAAATTTGGAATCCATTCTGCGATGCCTATGAAAATGGCTAAACGCTTGTGTCCACATGCTACGGTAATTGGTGGCGATTCTGAGCAGTACAGTAAATATTCTCATTTGGTAACAGAAGTTATTGCAGAGCAAGTGCCGCTGTATGAAAAATCTTCGATCGATGAGTTTTACATTGATTTGACCGGAATGGAGCGTTTTCACAATTCGTACCTCTTGGCACAAAAAATAAAAAGAGACATTAAGCGTGAAACTGGATTAGCCATCTCGTTTGGTCATTCTGTGAATAAGACCGTTTCGAAAATAGCGACGAATGAATCGAAGCCTAACGGTTTTTGTCGAATAGAAAAGGGGGCAGAAAAAGGGTTTTTATCTCCTCTTACAGTGAATAAAATTCCACAAGTAGGTAATAAAACCTATCATACGTTGAGAAGTATGGGAGTTGTAAAGGTAAAAACCTTGCAGCAAATGCCCGTAGAATTAATTGAGAATGTGTTAGGTAAGAACGGACGGAGCTTATGGCACAAAGCGCAAGGAGTAGATCATTCTCCAGTTCGACCGTATTCAGAACAAAAGTCGATATCAAGTGAGCAAACTTTTCATCAAGACACAATAGACACGCATTATTTAAAAGGCGTATTGGTGGGAATGACGGAGCGTTTAAGTTTTAAGTTGAGAAAGCAAAAGAAATTGACCGCTTGTATTGCGGTTAAAATTCGCTACTCCGATTTCGACACACAAACCATGCAATGTCATTTGCCTTATACCTCTTGCGATCACGTTTTAATTCGCAAAGCGAAAGAATTATTTGACAGATTATATCAAAGAAGAATGCTGATCCGTTTAGTTGGGATTCGTTTTAGTCATCTAGTGGGAGGAGCTTATCAAATTAATTTGTTCGACGATACCGAAGAAATGGTGAAGCTGTATCAGGCGATGGATCACATTCGACTCCGTTTTGGCGACGATAAAGTGAAGCGAGCTTTGGCAATGGATGTAAAGTACATGAAAATGAACCCCTTTAACGGAGCTATAACTTAAACGCGATGTATCTGAACTGTCACAGTCAATTTAGTTTTCGTTACGGAACCTTAAAGGCAGTTGAATTGCTGGAGTTAGCGCAGCAAAATGGTCAAGACCAATTGGCACTGACGGATATTAACAATACTTCGGCCTGTCTCAATTTTATTCGAGAAGCAAAGGAGCGCAGCATAAAGCCCATTGTGGGAATTGATTTTAGAAATGGAGCACAACAGCAGTTTGTCGCTTTAGCGAAAAGCAATAAGGGCTTTCAACAATTGAATGAATATTTGTCTACCTACTTAAAATCTAAAGAATCAATTCCTGCGAAAGCCCCAGAGATAGCAGATAGTTTTTTATTTATCCTTTTGCAAAAGTTAAAAGGCAGTTTATTCATTTAAATGAAAATGAATTTGTAGGCATTCGAGTAGATGAATTAATGACTTTGCCATTCTCAAGTTGGAAGAATCATTTAGGCCATTTGGTGTTACTACAAACCGTTACTGTAAACTCGAAAAGAGGATTTAATATTCATCGATTGTTAAGGGCAATTGACAAAAATGTTTTGTTAAGTCAGCTCGATCCAAATGAATGTTGTTCGCCTCAGAATATAATGTTTTCTCAAGAAGACTTACTAAAGAGAGTAGAGGAATACCCGTTAATTCTCCAAAATTCAGAGAAGCTGTTGAAGCAGTGCGAAATTGACTTTAGCTATAAAGGGAGTCAAAAGAGTGGTGCTGTTAACCAGAACAAGAGCATGTTTACTTCATCTAAAGCAGAAGATTCTGCAAAGCTGAGGGCTTTGTGTTATGGTAGAATGTCATATCGATATCCTGAACTTAAAGATCATGAAGCGAATAGAGCGCGCTTGGAAAAAGAGTTGAGTATGATTCAAAAACAAGGATTTGAATCTTATTTCCTGATCAATTGGGACATGTTGCGCTTTGCACGAGAGCAGGGCTTTTTTTATGTGGGTAGGGGAAGCGGGGCCAACAGTATTGTAGCGTATCTATTGCAAATAACAGATGTAGACCCTGTGGAGTTGGATTTGTATTTTGAACGGTTCATTAATCCCTATCGAGAAAACCCTCCAGATTTTGACATTGACTTTTCGTGGAAAGATCGAGACAGCATTATCGATTATTTGTTTGAAAAATATGGAAAAAAGGGTCAGATAGCGCTTGTTGCTACCTACAATTCCTTTAGTTATAAATCATTAATGCGAGAGTTGGGAAAAGTGTTTGGTTTGCCTAAATCGGAAGTAGATGCCTTGGCGAGCGAGAAAGCAAAGCAAAGTGCCCCTGACCAGTATGTGAAACTAATTTACAAATACGCTGAGTACATGGACGGAATTCCAAACCATTTGAGCATTCATGCAGGTGGGATTTTAATTTCTGAGAAACCCATCCATTATTTCTCGGCGACCAACATGCCTCCGAAAGGCTATCCTCTGGTTCAGTTTGACATGGTACATGCAGAGGATGTAGGCCTGTATAAATTTGATATTTTAAGCCAACGGGGTTTAGGTAAGGTGAAAGATTCTTTGGAAATGCTGAGAGCGAGCGGGCGAGAAAAGGATCTAGACATTCATGCGACGAGTCGTTTTTTTGAAGATGAAAAGATAAAGGAGCTGTTGCGCAATGGAGATACGATGGGGTGTTTTTATGTGGAGTCGCCCGCAATGCGAATGTTGCTGAAAAAGTTGAAAGCAGATAATTATTTGGCTTTGGTGGCGGCAAGTTCCATTATCCGACCGGGAGTTGCGAGGTCTGGCATGATGAGAGAATACATTTTACGATCGCAAAGCGATTTTGAAGAATGGAGAACAAAAACACCTAAGATTATGCAAGATCTGATGGAAGAAACCTATGGGGTGATGGTGTATCAAGAGGATGTGATTTAGGTAGCGCACCATTTTGCTGGCTTAAGTTTAGGAGAAGCAGATGTGTTGAGGCGAGGAATGTCGGGAAAGTTTCGATCGAGAGCAGAGTTTGATAAAGTAAAACAGCAATTTTTCGACAACTGTGAGGGCTTGGGCTATGCTCAGGCACTAACAGCTGAGGTTTGGCGGCAAACAGAATCCTTTGCAGGTTATGCCTTTTCGAAAGGACATTCTGCCTCTTATGCTGTAGAAAGCTACCAGAGTTTGTACTTAAAAGCGCATTACCCTGTAGAATTTATATTGGGCGTGTTGAACAACGGAGGAGGATTTTATTCGACAGAAATGTATTTTCATGAAGCACAGAGATTGGGTGTAAAAATAGAAGCTCCTTGTGTAAATAAAGGAGGGCTTTTGTCGGTTTTGAGATCTGAGAAAATCATTTATATGGGCTTTTATTTGGTGCAAGATTTAGAAAGTAGAGTGGTGGATCGCTTTTTAAAAGAGCGGAATGAAAGCGGGGGTTTTATCGATTTGAGTGACTTTGTGAATCGATGTCTCATTTCTATTGAGCAGTTGAGTTTACTCGTTCGAGCAGGGGCATTTCGCTTTTGCGGAAAAAGTAAACAAGAGCTTTTGTGGGAAGCACATCAGTTGCTGAGGCATTCAAAAAAAACGATAACTACTAGAAACTTGTTCCGCTTGGAAGCGCAAAAGTTCAAATTGCCGGACTTAGATCAACTTGATTATGAAGATGCTTTTGATCAAATGGAATTGTTTGGTTTTCCTCTGTGCTCTCCTTTTGAATTATTGAAGGAAAAGAAAGTTGGAGATATTAGAGCCAGTGAGATGATGACTTATTTAGGGCAACGTGTTAGCATAGTAGGTTATTTGGTCTGCATTAAAAATACCCAAACCATTAAAGGCGATCGCATGCAGTTTGGAACTTTTGTAGATGAAGCAGGAGCTTGGATTGATACCGTACATTTTCCGCCAGTTGCAAAGCAATACTATTTTAGAGGGAAGGGCTGTTATGAGATTTATGGAAAAGTGGTACAAGAGTTTGGATACGCCAGCCTAGAGGTAATTCAGATGCAACGATTAGATTATGTAGAACGAAAATAAGTCTTGTTCCAAAGTTATTATCTAGGGTCGATGTAGACAATAAACTCTCTATACAGAATTGTAATTCTATATAGAGGGTTGAGGGAGGAGTGTTTTATGAAAAGTTAACATTAGGAAGACTTATCAGTATATCTGGGAGCCTAATCAAAAAAATAATTAAAATGAAATTAAACGGAATGAAAGCTGCTTTGGTAGGAATTGCAATGGTAGCATTAGTATTTACAGCATGTTCAGGAGAGGATGGAGATGATGGACTTGCAGGAGCAACAGGAGCAACAGGGAATGCAAATGTAACAGCGTCTAATTACACAGTACTACAAGCTGATTGGGCTGGAACCGGATCTGCTACATTTAGCGCTCCAAGTATTATACAAAGTGTAGTAAATACCGGATCTGTGCAAGCATATATTACAGCTGCACCGGTAAGTGATTCTACAGTATGGGGCGGATTGCCAGGAGGGAATTTTAGCTTTTCTTATAAAACAGATTCAATTACCTTCTTAACTCCAGGTTTTACAGGAGCTAATTTTACAACTTATTACAAGGTAGTAGTTATTCCTTCTTCTGCCATGGTTGATGGAGTAAATCTTGATAACTACGAAGAAGTAAAAATGGTTTACGGAATTAAAGAATATGATGTAAACTAATTTATACCTCAAGAATATTTTAAGAAAAGGCGCATAAAGCGCCTTTTCTTGTTTCTAATCGTTTCCTAATTGCTTTTCTACTCTAATTAAAATTATAAAGGAATTAGAAAGTTTATATTTGAGTTTCCAAATAAAAAAAATAAAGATGATGTTCAGTTTAAAGAAGACTTTTTCAATTGCAATAATTGCAGCACTTAGCTTAGTCGCATGTTCTCCAGAAGATGGAGAAACAGGACCAGTAGGGCCAATTGGGCCTGAAGGACAAATAGGACCTAAAGGAGATCCAGGAACAGATGGAACAAATGGGACAGATGGAGTTGATGGAAAAGATGGAGTAGCGAGTATTACAGTAAAGAATCTTACAGTTGTAGAAGCTGATTGGGCAGGGACTCAAATTAAAACAGATACGATTCTTGTCCCTGAGCTTGTAGATTCGTTACTACAAAGTGGAGATGTGCAAGGCTATCTCTCATTTACTGCTGACGTGGGAAAATGGTATGCAGTTCCATATCGTGAAATTGTTTTTACTGGTCCAACAACCGTTGCTTTTGTAAATATTAGTGTTAAATATGCTGTAGGGGAAATATACTTGGCTCACTTTACAGATCAGTTAAATGATTTGCCCGTAGGTGACTTTACCTTAAGGCTAGTGATGATCCCTAAATCGGCTGTGATCGTTGGGTTTGATTCTGACGATTATGAAGAAGTGGAAATGATCTACGGATTGGATCTGTAAAGAAATTTTATATTGGTCATCGAAGCTTCGAAGGTTTTCTTTGAAGCCTTACTTTATTGAATGTGTAATTCCTTAATCAGTAAGAATAGGTGGTTGGAATGGAGCATGATGAGCATAAAGTTGTAGAAAACTCCAAAAATAAAACCAACAGAGCCGTAAAGAATCTTCTTTACGGCTCTGTTGGTTTTAAGAGTAAATTGTAATAATCCCAATTACAATACCCGGAGCACCGGATATTGTAATACCCGCAATTGATCCAATGCCCAAACTATAATTACCTGGAGAAGGGAGGCAGTTAGCATACCCTGTTGCCTGTCCAATGTTTAAACAGCCATTAGAATCGAAAGCTCCATTTTCTCCACCACAAGTGGCGCCCGCTCCTCCGTAAACAAGTTGGGAGCCTGCTAATGATGCTCCACCGATAGGGCTTACTAAAATGAATTGAGCCCCGCCACTGAAGCTTGGGTAAATCTCTTCGTAGCCCTCTCCAGTTTGTATACAGTCGCCAGTTGGGTCAGCAACTTCAATGCCTACCTCATAAGTAGCAGAAGTGTAGTTGAGTACGGCGACATAGTAATTTTGCGCAGTTACAAATGCAATGGATACCATGGCAAACAATGCCGTTAACAGTAGTTTTTTCATAATTAATAGTGGTTAATTAATAATTGATATTTAATGAGTTATGAATGTAGTGAATTATTGTGCTGTTTTTTAGGTTTTTAAGAAAAATAATTTTTTTAAGGAATAGGCTGTGAATGCCTTGCTGCTATTAGCTTGAGCGAAAATATTTTTTTATAAAAATGTTTTTTTTGATTTTGATAGTTGATCAGTTGGTTATAATTTAGTCATTTTATGTAATTTTTAACACAAGAAAATTCAAATAATGTCGCAAAAA
>JAESST010000412.1 GCA_016763995.1 Flavobacteriales bacterium
ATTGGTGGAGGACCTGCAGGTGCGATTACAGCCTTGGTATTATCCAGACTGAAATATGACGTTGTATTATTAGAGGCATCTGCAGGACCTGTTCAAAAAATAGGAGAATGTTTGTCACCGAACATTCTCTCTTTATTAAGAAAGCTTGAACTTGAACACTTACTAAATACAGGACATAAGCGAAGTTATGGCAATCGAGCAATTTGGGGTAGTGATCAAATATTGGATCAAGACTTTATATCCAGCGTTTATGGAGCGGGGACTCATATAAATAGGCAGCAATTTGAGGATAGTCTCGCTCAAGAAGCGCGAAAATCTGGAGTTAATTGGCAGTACAATTTTTCTGTTGGAAGTGTTGAAAAAGAAGGTCCGCAATGGGTGATTACTTCCAAGGACAAACAAATTAGTGAGCCCATATTTGCAGACTTTTTAGTTGATGCCAGTGGAAGGCGTGCATTCGTTGGCAGGTCTCAAGGGCAGAAGCGAGAGAATATAGACAATCTAGTAGGTGTAACAGCAATACTGGATGATTGTAAGGTAGAAGATAGTTTTACTCTCATCGAAGCAGTGGAATCCGGTTGGTGGTATTCGGCTGGCCTACCAAATGATCGTCTGGTTGTTTCATTTATGACTGATTCGGATTTAGTAAATGAGGTGGAAGCTAATAAACTTGAAGCTTGGCTTAAAATGCTTCAAGAATTAACCTTCACTAAGCAACGAACAAGTAACTTATTTACTAAAGACTTTAAACTTGACACTTTAAAGTTAGAAGTTAAACAAGCCTCTAGTTCTCGGCTTCAAGAAATTACAGGAGAAAACTGGCTTTGTGTTGGAGATGCAGCCTGCACATATGATCCGCTGTCATCCTATGGTATTACCGCAGCTATGGGCTCAGCCTATTATGCAGCTTGCGCTATTAACGACCATCTTAATGGAAAGAATGATGCTTTAAAGGCTTATACTTTTTTAATGGATAAAATGTATGCCAATTATCTCAGCGTGACTCAACAAGCTTATTTAGCGGAGCAACGTTGTCCAAGCTCCACTTTTTGGAAGAGAAGGCAAATGAAGGAAGTGTCACATTAATCAATCTGATTATGAGAATCAGTAAGATTAACCAGTTTATGGATGACCTAAGGCTGATTCTGAATATAAGTGTAGAGAACATTTGAAGCCTTATGCCTTTGCTCTTTTCTATTTTGGCTAAAATTTGAAGCAAGCTTCAGTTTGTTTTGAGTGGCGGATTGAGCTCCCCACTTCCTTTCTAAGCTTTCGGCATTACCCTAGCCTGCCGGTTTGGTAAGCCTGCAGCATTAATAAAAAAACCAGAATTTAGCATGTATTTTTTTGAAAGGTATTTTTAGATTACTTTAACGATTAGAAAATTAAAGTAATAATTATGAAAATTTATTCAATAATCAAGATGAGTACAATGTGGTCAACAAATGGACTTAAAAATGATGTGGAAAAATTATTAAATGATAAGACTGCTCTAGGCTATGAAATCGTATCAGTAGAATTTGGGCTAAACTTATGGTGGATGCCGACTGCTTTTGTGACAATTTGTAAATAATCGAAATAGAGAACAAATTAAACGAAAAAGAAAAAACGGCTTCTAAATTTAATCAACTGTGAATATTGAGAGTTAATTGTTAAAAATTTGTGGAGTACGAGATTAAAATCTCAAATAATAAAACAAACTATAAGAAGTATAATAGATAAATTAATTTCGATATTTTTTTTGGGGCTAACACCATAATAAAACTTAAAAACTTGAATAAAATGAGATGAATTCTCAAATCCGACTTCCATCGCTACTTCTCTCACGTTTTTATCGGAAGCCTGAAGAAGAAATTCCGATTTCTATATCCTTTTTTCTTTCAGCCATTTAGCGGGTGTTAAATAAAAATCCTTTTCAAAATTTCGTTTAAAAGAAGAAACGCTCATTCCGTTTAAATAAGCAAGATCCTCTATTCTTAAATTACGGGTGAAATTATCTTTCATAAATTCACTCAAAACTTCACGGTTCATATGACTGTTTAAGCTAATTCCTAAAAAAAACTCAGAATATCAACCCATTGATTTCAATTATATTTACAGCAGCTAATAATGCTTAATACACAGACTCCCGTTGGGAGTAATCCGAAAACACACCGAATTCCATGATTAAAAGCATAGCGGTTTTAGCTTTTGAAAACTTAAATAAGAGTCAAGAGCTTGAATATTTATGTAAATCCTTTCCTTTAGAAATTAATCATCAATTATCTAAGTACAAAACCATTAAGCTAATTGCCAATCACTCAATAAAGTCATTCAATAGCTTACCGAAAAATTCAGAAATAGACTTATTAATCAAAGGTTCTTTCTTAAAAATCGAAAAGCAGATTAGATTTAATATTGAGATATACAATCATAAAACAACCAACAGTTTAACATCAATAAAATTAGAAGACGGTTCTTCCAATGTTTTTGAGCTAATAGATAAAGTATCGACTGACATCATAAAATTTTTAGAATTAAAACTTATCCCAAAAAAGAATTCACAAAAAATACCCTCTATAGTCTATCAAAATTATCTTAAAGGCCTACAATATTGGAATTCGTGGAATGAAATCGATATAAAAAAAGCCATAGACTTTTTTAAGAATGTAGTTAAGCAAGAACCTGAATTTGCACTGGGCTATGCTAGAATCTCACATTGCTATTCTTTACTTGCTACTATTGATTTAGAAAATAGTAGCAAATTTTACCAGCTAGCAAAGTCTGCAGGTTTAAAAGCAATAAACCTAGATAACTCTATTATTGAGGCTCATTTGTCTCTTACGCTTATAAAGCTATTAAATGATATTGATATTTTAGGTGCTTATTATTCCATTGAAAAAGCATTTTCGATAAACAATCTTTCTTCTGAAGCTCATTATTATTACGCTTTTTATTTACTAACTATTGGCAAGTATAATCAAGCTATTGATGCTGTTAAATATTCTTTAGAAAATGACCATTTAAACGTTCAAAAGAACAGTACTTATGGTTTTGCGCTTTCCTTGTCTGGTAAATATGATTTAGCAGAAAAACAACTTAAAAAAACACTCGATTTAAATCCTAATTCTATTCCAACCTATGATGCTTTAATTTGGAATTACATTATGAGCGAGCAATTTGAAAAAGCGATTGAGCTTGTTAATAAAAAGGATATCGAGGTATTTTTAACTCCAGCTACACAGATTGTTATCTATCACAATTTAGGCTTATCGACTGAAACAGAAATATGGAAGAACAAACTTTTAGCTTTACTAAAAGAAGATTCATCTGTAAAATATGATAGAGAAGCTTCTTTTTCTTTTTACGAATTAGGAGATAAAAAGAGTGGTATAAAACATTTAGAGTTGTTTTACAGGCAAAAAAAAGGATTCATAAGAGTCTTAACACATCCTGCTTGGAAAAAAATCAGAAAAAGCGATAATTTTTATATTTACAAAAAGCGCTTGAAATTATTGAAAGCACCAACACTTTCTACAAACATAACAAAAGCTACAGAAGACGTCATAGTTCTTAATTCAAATACCTCAGAGTTTCTTTCAATACCTTCAAAAAATCTTCTTTACATTGAATCACAAGGTAGTTATGCTGAAGTTGTTTATCTTGATGATTCTAATAAAATTAAAAAACGCATATTACGAACTTCTCTGAATAAGATAATTAATGAATCTTTAAACCCTTGTCTTTACAGATGTCATAATTCTTTTATTATAAATACTAAAATTTCTTATTCTGTTTTAGGAAACAGAAAAGAGTTAAAATTACATCTAAAAGAGTATTTAATTGTTATTCCTGTATCCAGAAATAAAGCTTCAGAAATCTATAAGTATTTAGATTAAAAAAGGCCAAATATTCCCATTCACATCAAATAATTCCTGATTACATCTCCTATTTTATATTGTTTTAATTGCTACTTATGTTTGATTTTTATTAATCTAAAACATAAAAAAGAATGCGTCCATTAAATCATTTACTCACTGTTCTTAGCCTTGCAATACTCATGCTTTCATGCGGAACAATTAAATCACAAAACAAAATGAATATCGAAGAAAACAAAGGCGAAAATTACGCTGTAATTATGCTGAATATAACTAATGTAGAAGGGTATAATAAATACAGGAAAAAAACTAAAAAATTATTATTAAAAGCAGGAGGTCATATTGAGCGAGAGTTTGACGTGATGGGTCAAAAAGGAAACATCCCGAATTTTGAAACTCCAAACAGAGTAATTGTTATTCATTGGGATTCACCTAACGGTCAATTAAGCTTAATGAACAACCCTAAATACATTAAGGCTAGCGAATTGCTAAAATTATCTGCAACAAATATTAGAGTTGTAAAAGGAACATCAGAAATGTTTCAGTCTTCAAACAGTGATGAACAGGGTAGAATGTACTTAATAAAAATGTCATACTATAAAAACAATACACATGGTAGAGTAGATATGTTAAATGAAATAGGGCCCAAATTAGCACCTTATGGTTTTTATACTGAAAGAATGATAATGGTAAACGAGTCTGTTGGATTTGAAAAACCTAATGAATTTACAATACATTTTCATGATTTTGCATATCAAAACGAAGAGCTTCAAAAAGATTCTTCTATAAAAAGTTTAATTGGGGAGTACAATCAAAAATACTTAACACAGTTTGTCTATCTACCATTAAAACTAAAAAATTAAAAACTGAAAGACTACTCCCAACAATGGTAATCATTGTACGAGCCAAAAAATCATTCAAACAAACCATTTTAGGCTAGCTCCTATTTCAGGTTTATTGTAGAAAAGTTAATTCCTGTAGGGCTTAGGAGCATGAATATTGACAGCATGCTCCTACTCTTTTCTAGAACAATTGAAAGTAATTCCTTTGCTTTAGTTATTACTGTTTACTCTTGTTATAATAACGGTCCTATTGTTTAGGACTAAATTGCCCTTTCCAGTTTCAAGCGTCGAAGCTTACGCTCCATTTTTTAATGCACAAAATCAGAGTCTACACTAACAAATAGGGCTTAATACACGAATTCTCGTCATAATATATTGCACTATGTCAGAACATAATGATAACTAGCTAGATCAATTAATAACGAAAACTTATAAAGATTCTTCGAACCTTAACGGCTTGTTGGGTAGATATGCTGAAATTCTTACTCCCTTTACAAATCACAATATTGACCTTATTAGTGGAGATATAGTTTACATTTTTTCTGATGGCTATGTGGATCAATTTGGAGGCGAGAAAGAGAAAAATTCAAATCCAAGGTATTTCGCTCCCTCCTATTGAAGATTCAAAATGAATCAATGCTTGTGCAGAAATTATTATTAGATGAAGCATTTGAAAAATGGAAAGGTCGATTGGAGCAGCTTGATGACGTTTGCGTAATTGGAGTTAGAATAAATTAACCCTATTTATAATACTGTACATGACCGACCTACTGATGTAGGCAGGAATTTTAGCAAAAAGTCAGACACAGTTTTCAACAGCTATATCATTAGTCTTCAACCAGTAATTTACTGCTCTTTTAAAAAAAAACAAAGTCGTCACTCTCAGTTTTGTTATTTAGATCGACAGCATCCAATATCTCACAAGGCCAATACAGAGTCTTTAATTACATTTAGCCAAACGATCGTATATTAACCAAAACCATGCAAACAACTAAACTTAGTGCTCAAAGTATATTGCCACTTACCTGCTCTCGATCTGGAACATGTTGTTTTGGTAAGAATGTCATGCTTAACCCATGGGAATTATTCATCTTCAGCAAAGAAAAAAAGATTACTACAAGAGAATTTAGGGATCTCTATTGCGAGTTTGGTGGTATTCGATTACGATTTAACGGAAAACAAGACGGCAAAGGACAACAAGCATGCAGTCAATATGTAGATAATTTTGGATGTAGTGTACACCAAGGTCGCCCATTGGCCTGTCGGTTATATCCATTAGGCCGCCAAATACAAAATAATAAGACACACTATATTTACCAAAGCGATCAATTTCCCTGTTTAAACGACTGCTCTGAAGTGTTAGAGTTACCAAAGCTAAGTGTAGGTGAATATTTGAAAGGACAAGAAGCAGTTCCATTTGAAAAGGCTCAAGATAAATATTTAATCGTCATGCAAAACATAGCTGATATAGCATTTGAGTTATTACTAGACTCAGGCCTAGCAGCAAGTGGAGATACGAGTACGCTAACTCTATGGAGAGATATGGGCAACGAATCTCCAGAGTTATTAGCAGAAAGAATAGGTCAAGAGTGGATAGACTGTTTGATGCTACCAGCTATCAACAGTGAGATTCAGAATCCTATTACTTTTGCTCAAAAACACAATTATTTACTACAATTAAAAGCACAGGAAAAATTTGAAGCCTTAACTTCAAATCAAGAGCTTCATGAGGCCTCAGTTTTAATCATGGGAGTTGCACTGCATTTGGCTCGAGGCCTAGGTGCAGATCAAAAAGCAATTGCTGAACATTGGATAGCAACTGCAAAGAAGCATGGCGCTCATGAATAACATTAATCTATCATTCAAAATCCGTTTAGCTTAGGTACTCCTTCTATACTAAGATATCCTGAAATTTTATTATTATTACTTCTACATATCGAGAATTATAGATATATTTATCCTATGAATTTGAAAGAAGCCACAGAAATTGGAAAATGTTTATCGAATCATGTTCGCTTACAGATCTTAGATTGGTTAAAAGACCCTGAGAAACATTTCCCTCCACACAAAACCTTACAACATTTCGACGATGGAGTCTGTGTTAGCTACATTCAAGAGAAGGCGAAACTATCTCAATCTACCATCTCCACTTATTTAGGAAATATGGAAAAGTGTGGTTTACTTATTATTACTCGTCATGGTAAATGGTCCTACTTTAAAAGAGATGAAAACAGAATTCATGAGTATAATCGCTTTTTAGCGAACTAATTTTTTGATTTAATGCATCTATATAATTAAATATATCCATATGAAAAACATAAGCATAGAGACAATAAACCCCTTAGACCACTTACAAAAGGTGAGTGAATTATTGAAGCAACTTAACCCTGAAATGGAAGAAGCTTATTTGAAAGAGCTCACACAGCAGATGACTTCCTATAACAATTACACTTGTTTTGGTTTATTCCAAAACAACAAATTGATTGGAATAGCAAGCGGTTGGTCAACTGTAAGGATTTACTGTGGAAAGCACCTAGAATTAGATAATGTTATCATAGATCAAAACTTACAATCTAATGGCTTAGGGGCCTACTTTTTAAGTGAAATTGAAAAATTAACTTTACAAAATAAGTATCAGGCCATAGGGCTAAACTCATATACTAGTAATTCTCGTTCCCATAAGTTTTATTATAATCAAGGCTTTAAAATATTGGGTTTTCACTTTGAAAAATAAGTATAATGAGTATCATTATAATTGGAGGAAATGAAGTTACCGGAGCTTGATTAACCACCCATTTCAAAAAAGAGCATGAAGTTATTTTGCAGGCCGAAATAGTAAACTTTATTCAATAGTCATTACTGGTAGTAATTCAATCGCGTATCTTTTTTTATCAAACTTGGAAATTGATGCAATTATTAATGTTGCGGATGAAGTAAAATGATCCAATTTTCATGACTTAACAGAAGAAGAGTATTACATTGGATACAAAGTAATTTAATGGGGCAAGCGAACCTAGTTCATTTACCTACACCCTCTAATCCCAAATGGCTTCATTACTTTATCTACTGGTATATTAGCAAATCACCCTATATACTTCTTCAGATTTAACTACAACA
>JAESST010000413.1 GCA_016763995.1 Flavobacteriales bacterium
CAATAAAAATCTCCTGCAACCACTTGTTTTGGTTGATAAATAAGGAAGGTTTCTTTTAAGTATTCATCAAACAAATCTAGAGGAGGAAGAATAGCTGTTTGAATTCTTTTAGCATATGAGATACTGTCTGATATTTCTTGATATTGAATATTAATTGTATTGTAAGCTTCTTTTAGTTCTTGATTTTGATGTAATAAAAGTTCAGCCTCTCGTTTCATCAATTCCCCCGTAAACTTCTTCTCAAGGTTTTTTAATTCTGAGTTGATCTTACCTCCCTTATTTAATTCAGCAGTTACTTCATTTGCATGATTTAAGTGATAGTGCGAATTTTTGAAATCCCCTTTTTGTTCAAATAACTTTGCTAAAAGTTGGTGAGAAGCTTGAATCTTTGACTTTGAATCAATGATATCTGATAGTTGAAGGGCTTTAAATGCAAACTTGAAAGCCGTTTCAAGGAGATAATCTTTTTCAAGTTTAGCTAACGATAATAAACTACTAACTAGTGCCGGTTTTGTATTTTGTTTTTTTCTAATATCATAACTCTTTTGCAAATGTATTCTAGCGTTTTCTGTATCTCCAATACTACTGTAATGATTGCCTAACTCAAAAAGTACTCGGGCTTCTTGCATCCATAATCCATTTTTTTCACAGAATGATTTTGCATTGTTAAAGTAATCAAGCGCTTCTTTTTGGCGATTTGTTTGCATTAAAACACCCCCATATCCTATCATACAGTAGGCATATGCATCTCTAGTATTTCTAGTCGATTTTTTAATAATCTTTAAAGAGAGGAGGTATTGTTCCTCGGCAATTTGGTAATCTTTTAAATCAAAATAGAAGATGCCTAGAAACCATTGAAGCCAGAGGGAATCGTTCTCATTAGTAGATTTACGAACATGTCTTAAAGCATTAAACATGTCGATTATTGCTTCATTTCTTTTGCCATGTCCCCATAAAATAGAAGATTTCACTGCTACAGCTCTAGAGTATTTAAAATAATTAGGTGTTTCTTTTAAAATAGTTGCACTATCAGCTAACTGTCTAAAAGCAAGGTTAAATTGATCTGAAAACCAATTCTGATACCCCATCTCTAAAAGGGATAAACCTCTTCCTTCTGAATAATTAGTTTTGGTTGAAATTTCTAAAGCCTCTTCTGCTAATGGTAAAATGGATTTCCATTTACTAATCTTATGAAAGCAACAAAAGTTGAGGAGAAGATTTGCTCGCAGCATAGAGATATCTTCGGATGGAAGAAACTGTCTTAACTGTTCTTCAGATTCAAGATAACGTAAGTCTTCTTGTAACTCTTCTGCCATTTTATGATTTGATTGTTTTAGAATAAGTTAATGCAATTTTAAGGGTTTGTTTTTCTTGTCGAAGTTATTAAAGATAAGCTTTTTGCAATGAATAATTGGACCAATTACCCAAGTTGTTTTTCAAAGTACTCTTTTCACAATAATACAAGGAGAGTGAATTAAGACTTCTTAATTCATCACTATTTTCTATAAAGTAGAAAAGACACGTAGTTCGCAATTCCTTGATTAGTAATTTTTAATTAAGACATTAGTAATTACTCCTTACGCTTGAATCGCTGCTTTTTGTTTCATTACCTTATCCAATCAAATTTCTTTATTTCAATTAGGATTAACACTATTTTCTTCAATTTATTCTTTTAAGTCTTCATAAACATGAGGGCTTATTTTTTTTCTATTTCTATAGAGGTCTCCAGAGAACTCTGGAGCAAATTTTCTTTAAAACACTCTAATCTTTGCCTCGCTATTTAAGGAATGATAGTTCGCTAAACCTTTCGCTGTTAGATGAGAGGAGGCATTGAAAGAGCTGTTCTATTCCATTGAATAACACGGATTCTTCAAGTACAGAACTTGGAATAGGGAAGTAAAATATTTCCAACTCTCTACCTGGAGAACCGACTTCCTGAACGTGCGGCCGCACATTTTAAATCAATTTTTTTAACCAGATCTGGCCTTGAGCCAATACGGGAAAAATATGCCTTGTTGGCTCCTGCCTGATCACAAATAATTCAAAGATGAAAAAATTTAAAATCTTAGCCGTATTGGCTTGCGTTGTGTTCACTTTATCTAGTTGTGAAAAAGAAGAAATTCAAAAACCACAGGAATCACTAGAACAATCGAAAGAGAAAAACTTTCTTGATAAATCGGGTGGTGGTGTAGAAGAGGACCCCATAATCATTTATGGATTAACTCAAAATATAAGTAATGTCTCAATTGCAGATACAGAAGTAATCTTGTTTGATTCTAATACTTCAACACCAATTGACACTGCTTACTCTGATTCCCATGGAGAATTTCAGTTTGAGGAAATAAGCGGAACTTATTATTTTGTTGCAAGTGCAAGCGGATATTCAGTGCTTACATCAAGTAATATGGTAATTACTACATCAAGTACAGTAACCCTCACTTTACTAGAATAAGTAATAGAGTTTTGAATAAGGAAAGGAGGCTATGCCTCCTTTTTTTATGTCTTAAAAATTAGACGATAAGAACTTCCTTGAGTCGTATCTTTCGTTAATTGGGCGTCTATCTGTTTTGCCAACTGTGGTATTAAGGTTTGGCCAACTGACGAATTGCTGTTCGTTTCAACAAAACCATCTCCGTTATCATGTATTCGTAATTCTATTGATTCTTCTTTTTGCGATAAATGAATCACTAAGATCGCTTTCTTCTTATGCAAACCGTACTTAAATGCATTATTGATGATTTCATTACAGATTAAACCCAAAGGCAAAGCCTTGTTTGAATCTATTGATATTTTTTCCAATTCTAATTCTATTGCCACATTGGGTCTCTTAAAAAGAAAGGCAAGGTTATCCACTAATTCTTTCAAATAAGAATCAAGCTGTATGTGAGAAGAACTTAGATCATCACTCTCATAGAGATGCTGATGTAAGAGCGTAATAACAGTCACCCTATTTTTACTTTCTTGAATTACCTCTTTCGCTCCAATATCTTCAATTCCCTTTTGTTGTAAGCTTAGCAAACCTGCTAAGGCCTGAAGGTGGTTCTTGATTCTATGATGTTGTTCAAGGTTCATGCGTTTCTCTTTTGCAGCCAACATGCTTTCCTTCTTCGAAAGTTGATAGTATCTAAACCCGAGAAAGAGGACAAACAATATGAGGATGGCTCCTCCTAAAGCAGTCCTTTGCCAATTATCAATGGAAAGCTTTTGTTCATTCATGGTCAAGGCGTTCTCCTGTGTCTCTTGGAAGAGTGCTTTGTTTTCACGCTCCATTTTTTCTACTTCGTATTTTATTTGAAGTTCGTCAATGGCCTTTTGTTTTTCTTCATTTAGAATAAGTTTATATAATTCAACATATTGTTTATTAAAGCCTAATGCTTTCTTAGCTTGATCGATTTGTTCGTATAATTCAGTTTGAAATTGATAGTTCTCAAGTTTCAGTTGATGCATGTTGTATTTCTGAGCATATTCTAAGGCTCTGTTCAAATAATCTACAGCTTTAGTCCAATTTCCCTGCGCTGTATATATTCTACCCAAATAATTGAGGCAATGCGCTAACTCTGTCTCGTTTTTAAACTGTTCATGTATTTTCTTTGAGTTCAAGAAATAGGCTTCTGCCTCTGGAATGCGATTTCTAATGAATTCTAGCTCTCCAAGATTGTAGAGTGTATAGGCGCTCGATTTTAGCAGAGGTATGCTTTGTTTGATTAACAAAGAAAATTTATAATCTTGCACTGCTTCTTCAAAAAACTCCATTTCAAAGTAAGTTTTCCCTCTGTTGTTGAGGTACTTTGCTAATAAAACGGAATCAGATAACTCTTGAGAATTTTCAATTGCTTTGGAATGATATTCTAAGGCTAGTTCAAAACTGTTAGAGGTGCTAAACAAATTAGCCAATACATTATAAGATTTGGAAAGGTCTTCTAGTAAATCATAAGCTTCAAATATTTTGACAGCCCTCAAGAGATCTGCTGTTGCTTTTTCGTATTGCCCTAAACTTTTGTATACAAGTCCATTGTTGTACAGGCATTTCGCTGTGAGGGTATCTCGACCCAATTTCTCATAGGTATTTAAGGCTTTTTGACAATATTTAATTGCTCGGGAGTTGAAACCTTCAATTTTATCAATTGCGCCTAAATTGTTATAACAAAGGGCAACTAATTCTAAATTATTAGGATAGTGGTCAATTAACTGTTGAAAGCTTTTACGAGCATCGTCGTATTCTCCATCTTTGTAGGATTGATATGCTTTTGCCTTTGTATGTATAAGAGTAGAATCCTCAATGGGATTTGGAAACAGCTCACAAAAGGAGAACAATGCAAGGATTAGGATAAGATAGTTTTTCATCAAATGAATTAGAAGAATAATTCGGCTAATTTAGTAACTTGATATTCAATAACTATGTCGAGCATTCAAATATTAGTAGTAGAAGATGATTTCTTAGTTGCGCAGGTAATTCAAGAAAATATTGAGCTTTTGGGTTTCGAGGTTTCTGGGTGGGTAGACAATGGAAAAGATGCTATTCAAGAAGTAGTGAATAACAAGCCTGATTTGGCGATTATGGATTTTCTCATCAAAGGAGAGATAGATGGAATTGAGACTGCTTCTCAGTTGGCAAGAGATTACGATATTCCCATTATATACTTAACAGACCAATCGGACAAAGAAACCTATGACAGAGCTAAAAGCACTTCTCCGCACGCGTTTTTAGCAAAACCAATAACTCCTCTTACCTTACAGAGAAGCATTGAACTTGCCATAACTCAGGTTTATAAAGATCAAAAGCTTAAGCAACGTGAGGCTGACGATTTAGAAACAGGTAAGGTGCTGAATAAGCATTATATGTTAAAGGATAGAGAGGGTTTGCACGCTATTTCTTTACAAGAGATTTTGTACTTAGAAGCGGATAAGCAATATTGTCATCTAACAGCGGGCAACAAAATATGGCATATTTCAAGAGCAATGGGTAATGTTTTGGAAAGCCTACATCGTGCTGCTTATGGTAAAGATCATATTATTCGGATCAGTAAATCTACTTGTGTTAATTTAGACAAGATTGATAAGATTCAAGGCAATCAAGTTACGATAGGAGGAAAAGAATTTTCCTTTGGAGAGAAGTATAGGGAGTTATTGTTTCAACACATTCAAACCATTTAGGAAAGAGAACTCCCCTTTTTAGATAGGAAAACTAGGCTTTCGGAAAGTGCTTTTGAAACACTGATACTTCTTGGTTTATTTCGCTGATATAATTCAATATCAGTGCAATATTCTATCTTCCATATTTCAGTTCTCATCGATATCCTTTTGGTAAAAGAAAACTTACCGAAAGAAAGGTCGGGTTTTGTCGAGTTGTCATTGATTGTGGAAGCTCATTCGACTGATAAAGCAAAAAATACAGATGAACAATTCCTTTACAAGCTAAATAAAAGACTCCAAGAACAAGCTCAGTTAAATAAATCTGAGCTCAAGATTAAAAGTGTGGAGTACATAGACAACTGTCTTCGACACCTGGAATTTGGAGACTTTCAAGAATTTGTAGCTAGGTTGATAAAATACAGTTAGTTGCAGAGTCACTTTCAAAAGAAAATGGGAGCGTTCAATTTCTATTGCCCGATTCTAAAAAGAACAAGCTTTCCAGTTTACTAGAACCCTTCAATTTTCAATACGACATGAAGGTGTATCGCGATGAAGAAAGTCATTGGTCAACGCATATCGGTCAATATAAAAAGGGAGCTGTGCTTTGGTTTCTCTCCTCCGAAATTTATAAAAACCAAGAGCAAGAGTTAGAGCAATGGCTAGAGAAAAATAGCAAAGAATCCATCCATTATTATTGGCTTACTGATCGCATATTAGACCTTAAAGCTTATCAGAGCCATATAGATCTCAACAAGTCATTGAATGGGAATAAGACCCACAACGATTTACAAATCCTACTTCAACTAATTGTTAGGCAAATGAGTGAGAGTGGAGATAAAGTGAAGGCTGATGATATGGTAAAGAATATTACGAATATCACAAATAATATAGAAACAAATAAAGGCTTTGCTATCTGGGAATTAAAATCAAAAAAGGCTCCTCAAATTAATAATCACTACTACGGGAAGCAAGATGATTGAGGTAAGAAAGATAGTTGGAGAAGTGGTCAATTTGACTAATCATATTGTTCATAAGGTTGATCCTGTGAACTATAAAATCAGTATTGTTTTGTTTGGAGCCCTTGTGTTTTTGATAATAATATTAACGGTTTTTATAGATTGTCCTTCCCAATTTCAAAGTAGCATACTTCGACTTTCCATTGCGTTAGGTATTTCAGCTTTGATTTCTATGTTTACAGGAGAGTGGAATGTTAAGGGGCAATCATATAAGGGCCCTATTACCTTTAGTCTATCTATATTACTCTATTTCATGACTTCGGCCGCAGTTGTAAAAGCAGATTGTTCATATTCTAGTATTCAGGGTAAAATATTCATGGGGAATAAACCTTTAAAAGGAGCATTAATTAACTTACCTCAACAAGATGTTAAGGTGCTTAGCAATGGCTCCGGTAGTTTTTTACTCCAATGGGAGTCTGATGAATCAAATTCTGATTCTCTGTTGATCCAGATTCAGACTCAATCAATTGACACGAGTTTTTATTGGATTAAATCGAGTGTAGCTCTTCAAATAAATCTTCGCAACCCGCTTGTTCCAATTTCTAAAAACATGGTCTCGGATCTTGTCGATAGACGCATTCAATCCTTTGAGAGTATGATGAAAGCAAGCTTCCTAAAATGGGGATCAAGTAGAAGTATTTCGCTTTACCAGCTAATTGAAAAGTATGAAGCTTTTGACTCTCGAGAATCTAAGTATCGGAATGAATTCTTGTTTCAAGGTTTAGATCAGAAAATAGCTTTTCGTAAAAATCTGATGCATTTTGGAATTATTGAAGTAGAACAATTGAATCCATATGAAAAACACCACATTGATAGTAGTTCAATATACCTTCTGGAGGCTAAAGAGTTTCCCAATTACAAATTAGAGTATTACGTGCAGAATGAGAGGCCAATTCAATATAGAATTGATCAGCTTCAATACGTTTCTGATGATGAATATAAAACAACAGTTTCTTATCAAGAGAATGTAAGAAACATTCGAGTGCTGTTGAATTGCTCTAATGAAACAAATGGGGTAAAGAAAAGGCAGATGGAAGTTTATGGCTTTTTACCTGTGGAAGAGTATGTGTTAAAATATAGACATGGAAAATGGGGATTAGAAAACTAAATAATCAAAACAAGAAAATATGAAGTCATTGGCATTATTACCTAGAGAAGAAATATTAGTTAGTTCAAATAATGGAAGTTTACTGCTTACCAATCATAGATTGAGGCAAACTATTGGTCCAAAAACGAATCAACAACTTAGCTCCATTTTATTGAGAAATATAAGCTCAATAGTAATGAATTATAAGGAAAATACTTTATTCCTAATAGTGGCAGTTGTTTCATTTATAGCTGCTATAGTAGGGG
>JAESST010000414.1 GCA_016763995.1 Flavobacteriales bacterium
AATACAGGCCCTAATCCTATGCAGCTTTTTATTGCATCTTTGGCTAGCTGTCAAAATGAGCAAGCGCAAGTTGTCGCTGAAGAACTGTCTTTGAGTGTCACTCAAATTGATATAAAGGTTGAGATTGATCTTGATCTTTCTGGTTTTATGGGAACATCAGACCATTCAAATGGCAGTTACAAAAATGTTCGACTTAAAGTAGTAGTGCTTGGAGAAGCTACTGATGAACAAGTAAAAAGTATAGGACAAAAAGTAGATGCTCGTTGTCCAATATTAGCCTTATTACGGACAAGTGACTGTAAAATTGAAAGTAATTGGAGTAAGAAATAACTACCGCCAACACTATATAGTAAATAGGGCATTCTTTGTTTAATGAAAGTTCAGTGCTATTTACAAACACTGCCAAATCGTTGATTTGACTTTTTAAGAATGAATAAATTAAAACAAAATACAACATTTTTGCTTATTGCAAACCCGAAAGTTTATTGCTTTCTGCCCTACTTGCCATATATTAAACGTTAGCGTTCGCAAAAAAAACATGAATTACTTAATAGACTTATCAGGAATCATTGACTTAGAAACGTTTCATGAATACGTTTCTAAAAAACTTGATTTTCCAGCATATTATGGACAAAATTTTGATGCGTTTTGGGACTGTCTTACAGATATGGAATCTAATTCGATAATTAGAATTGAAGGATTAACGGACTTAAGAAAAAGTCTTCCTGACGCTTATAAAAAGTTGAATAAATGTATTGATGACTACCGACAGGAATATGGACAAATTGAGTTCATATTATTTGATGATAGTCCAAGCGGAGGAGGTCTGATAAGTGAAGTTTAAACGCATATAAGAACTTGTGTTCGTATGTTGAATTGATGTATAGTATTTTAGATTAGAATTAAAAAAAACAAAAAAATAAGCTCTAATTTTGCAAACTAATACCCTTCGACTACGCTCAAGGTGATCTTCGGTTTATTAGAGCAGGTGTTGAGCTCAACCGGCTATTGAAAATAGAGTTTTTCTATGAGGATTGAATCGTTTCCGCTGTGGCTAAGGAACAATTTTTAGCATCTTCCATCTATTTATCGAGTAACTTTTTAGGTGGGAAAATCGTCCAATAGAAAAATACAAATATGAAATCTCTTTTTTTTAGCTGTTTGTATCTTATTGTTTATAACAATATAATAGCACAGTCACCCACCTTTATTTCAACAAATAAGGCAAGCAGTGATATAGAACAAATGATAGCAACATTTGAAAAAGTGCATTACAATCCTTATTTCAAAACAACAAAACAACAATTTAACCTAAAAAAAAATGAACTATTAGATAGTTGGGCGAAAGACTCAATTTCTCTTAAGCAATTAATGGTAACAGGCATGAAATTATCGGCCATGATGAGTGGCGGACACTCGAATATGTATTGGAAAAATGCTAAAATTGTACCGGAAATAAAAGAACATTTTTATATCCCTTTTACTGGTAAATTGATCGATAGCAGTCAAACTTTTATTGTTACAAAATCTAACATTCCTGATATTCAACCAGGAATGGAAATAAAATCTATTAATGAGATCAGTATCGTTAAATTATTTAAAGAGTGTATGACGTATACAGGGGGGATAGACGCCTTCAAGATTGCCAATATTGAAAGAATTTTTCCGCTATACTTATTTTTCAATGACGCATTGCAAGCACCTTTTTCCATTGAAATTTATAAATCAGATGAAATTCTTTTAACGAAAGGTTTGAACATTAATGAACTTCTGAATTTTGTAAATTCAGGTCAAGCACAAGTTGATTATTCATTCGAAATTCTGGAGCAAGGAATTGGTTTGATCTCATACAATAATTGTAATAACTACAAGAAGTTTAACAAATTTTTAAAAAAGTCTTTCAAAATAATAAAGCAAGAAAATATTGACAAAATTATTATTGATATTCGAGAAAATGGAGGTGGAGATTCAGGCTTAAACGACTTACTTTTATCATATATAACAACAAAGCCATACCAACAAGCTAGTGGAAGATATTGGAAAGTAAGTGAAGAGGCAAAAAAGGCATATTCCGAAAACAAAGTTTACTCAAGGATGTTTGGCAAAAAGTTTATGAATCAATACATGAATACGCCCAATCAAGAAGTGATTGAATCTATAGATACAACAGGGCTTACTCATCCGAAAAACCCAAAAAACTATTTTACTGGAAAATCGTGTATTCTTATTGGTTCTAGTACATTTTCAAGTGCTAACTTTTTAGCTGATGCAGTAAAGACATATAACATTACAACTTTAATAGGAACTCCTACAGGAGAATACACAAATGACTTTGGAGAACAAATTAGCTTTACTCTTCAAAATTCTAATAGTACAGTATACATTAGTTCAACTTTAGACATTGGAGCAAATGGAAATGATTCTATTATGGAACCAGTTTATCCAGATATTGAAGTAGAAACTGATGTTCTTGAATATGCGATAAACTGGATAGGAAAATATGCTAACAAAGAATAAACGACATTAAAATAGGCGTTTATTTTTACCGTTAGCAAAAAATAAATCTTTTATGGGAATTTTTCACAAACTCCAATTTTATTAGACTAGTTAAGCTAATCGAATAAAATCTCTCTCAAAATATCAACTTATTGATTTCAATTATATTTACTGTAAGAAATAGGGGTTAATACACAGACTCTCGTTACCTGCAAGTACCCACGAAAAACTGAAACTAAAATAAAAATGGAATTTAAAGAGGAACAAAAATTTACTCAATGGTGGTTATGGATTATTCTAATAGGAATTGGAATATTACCAATCTTTGGAATATATAAACAATTGATTGCTGGAGAAAAATTTGGAAATAATCCTCTGTCAGATATTGAATTAATATTTTTTGCAGTATTTATTTTTAGTCTAATAACAATGTTTTGGTTTATGCGACTAAAAACTGAAATTGATAAAAGTGGAATAAAATTGAATTTTTCGCCTTTTGTGAAAAAGCAAGTAAGTTGGAAAGAAATAAAAAGCACTAAAATTGTGAATTATGGATTTGTTGGAGGTTGGGGAATCAGACTTTGGACAAAATATGGGACAGTATATAATATAAAAGGTAATAAGGGTTTAGCGATTGAACTTGTGAACGGAAAGAAAATTCTAATTGGAACTCAAAAGGAGACTGAACTGAAAAAAATGATAAATGAAATAAAGCCAGCAGGTAAC
>JAESST010000415.1 GCA_016763995.1 Flavobacteriales bacterium
ACCAAGACCCATGGCCTTGCCAAGCTGCAATGGATTTAATTTTTTGCCTTTGGTTTGTGCATACTTCACAGCAGAACCGTAACGGCTTTGCGGGTCAAATTGCGCCTGACGTTCTTGCAGAGTGGTATCCCGTGATACCAAGCCTTGATCGGGAACAAGGGTAGGGCCAGTCAAAACTGGATCAGGAACGACAATAGCCTCTTCAGGCATGACCTGTGGCTGAACTTGGTCAAGAGGGGCTGCTTCAGGCTGTTTTGCAGGATTGACGGGCAATTCAGGGCTGATCAATACATCCTGCGCCGCGATCTTATCAAACGGCGCCACAAAGGTTGATCCGTCTTCCATAGCGATCTTAACGCCAGAGCCGTCTTGTCCATTTTTATAAGCATCAACAATTACGCCGGAACCTGATTGATCACCCACTTGAACGGAGACACGGCTGTTAACCTTCGGCACCCCTGCTTCAGTTAAAAGCTCATTCACGCTTTGAGTGGCTTCACCGTCTTTCATGACGGCCTTGCCTTCTTGGATCAGATCATCCGGGATAGGGCTGGCGCGATCTGCATCCGTAAGGTCTGGGGCTTCTTGGGTTGCTTGTTCTCGCTTGCCAGTGGGCTCTGGCTGAGCGCTTCGCATGATCGATGTGCCAACTTCTGTGATGACACTTGCGCCGCCGCCCATAAATGCGCCGGCTGCAGCAGCTTCGATCATCTGATTTTTCAGACCAGACCAGTCAATTTCTTGTCCGGCTCCATGAGCCGCCGCCGCTTCACCGATTGCTTCTTGAACGGCTTCCGTTGCACCTTCAAGGGACATACCCTTCACACCTTCGGCAACAATTCTCTTAGAAAGTGCCGTTTTAATGACCTCTTCCGCCGCATCTTTCCCTATTGCCTTCATGACTGTGGAACCTAGTTTCCCGGGCAAGGCTGAATCAAGGGCTCCAATCGCAGAACCTCCAAGAAAGGCCATTCCGGGAGCTTCGGCATTGGGGTCTTTTTGTTTGATGGACATCTGCGTTTCGCCAGTACCCATAACAAAGGATGGTACAAACGCACCAATAACGGCACCAAGCACCCGAGCACCCGGAATTGGAACCGGGGCCATGAGTGCGGCCCCGGCAGCCGCGCCAACAAAGCCCGGAGCCATCATTGGAATTTGCTCTCCGACCGTTTCTTTTGTCCAATCAATTGCATCGCCAAAGCTATTAATGCCTTTAAATGATGTTGTCCGCGGGTTTTGGCCCATTTCAATGGTATTGCGCTCCCTGACGTTTCGCCCCCAATCTTTGAGGCTATCGATGCCTGTAGCTTCGCCTGTAGCCTCAACGAACGCACCGCCCATGGCTTGTCCAATATCCACACTGCGCGCAACACTGCCTATGAAGCTGGCATTTCTTACAGGAGCATCATTAAGCCCAGCGTAAAGTTCATTTAGAGAAATCCGAGTTTGATCATTTGACGACAAATCCGGTACGCCTTTATCAAGTGTTCCGTAAAGATCATCAAGTGATATGCGGGTGATTGCCATGGTGTTCATTTCTCCAACAAAAAAGGCGGCTCACAAGGAACCGCCCAAAGAAAAACCCCGCATTTGCGAGGGCTTATTTAGTTATTTATTTTCAGGTCAACATTCGACTTCTTTTGGGGATATTTCACCGATCAGTGTTCCCAAAACAAGTTTTCCCCAGCTTCCCCATTCGGGGCCGATCTCCCATTTTCGAACAATGCAAATATGGAAATCGCGTCGCACAAGTTTATCTAGCTGTTTAGGATCTACCCTTAGATAATAGCATGTATATCGGTATACAAAATCTGCAAACGCTCGCGCAACGTACGGATTATCATCATTTTTCTTGCCATTTTGGTATAACGCAAAAAACCGTTTTGCGCCCAGTCTTTGAAAGGCAAGTATGGAAAGCGCCGCGATTTTGGCATGATTTATTAAATCACCCCCCATCTTGTGCTCATCTTTGAACGCAGTCAGGATAGATTGGTAAGTGTGGAAGTACTCATCCAAGACAACTTGACCACCAATGAAACGCATTTCAAGGCCATCTCCGTACTTTTCAACCAATTTGGCTGTGTATAATACTGAAGTTTCTTGTTCGCACCTTTTAATCAAAGCTGTACGTTTGATTACTTTAAGGTCATCCATTTACTGGTTAGCTTCTTCTGACAAACAATCGAACATTTCCGAACCACTGGCGTCAGCTTCTTCACGGTGCGCAACCGCAAAATCCATTGCACCGTCATCGTCTGCGACTTCGCTATGGTTGCGTAATGTAAGATTTAAGTTTTCAGCTTCTTTTGGAATAGTTGGCATTTGTTTTCCCCAAGCTGTGTGATCACGACTTCTTCAAGAGCACGCCCGTCTGCAAAATATGATATTTTTTGTTCTAGGCTGTGGTTTCTACACTCCAAAGATAGAGACCGCAAGGCTGGTTTGGTAAATTCTTTCACGTTTTTTTGCGCCTCTTAATATTTTAGAACTATGCAATGACAATGAGATACTGCATTTAACTCACTTAAGAAGTGATTAATTTCGCTCCTTATTATCCACAGAGCTGTGGATAATAATCAGGACAAAGTTAACAAAAAAGCAACGAATCAAAGAGTTGCATACATACTTTCATGCACAGTTCCTTCGTGCTATACATAAGCCTATGCGCATCATTCTGACCCTTCTGGCCTTCATGACTGTCCCCGGCCTTGGCGCGCAATACTGTCGGCCAAAACTTTCAAATCGCCCATGTCCTTACGGTGGCGGTCACTGATGATGATGGAAATCTTCTTTTCACATCTAACTCCTTTTATGTTCATGCGTATATCTACGGATTCTCTCAATCCGTTTAGCGCGGCCCTAGCCCAAACGGCCAAAGTGTAGAAGTGCGCTTGAAGAAATAACCATAGACTCACGATTGCTGGTTATGCGATCATTTCTGGTATGAGAATCTTCAAAACACTAGGCTCGATTAGCGGCGACCCAGAGCAAGAGGGCTATGCGATAAAATTCG
>JAESST010000416.1 GCA_016763995.1 Flavobacteriales bacterium
CTAATCTTCCACAAGATGGAAAGAAGATTATTGGATATAGAGAAGCAATGACTTTGGAAAAAATGCCAAAGAAAATGGTAGTTGTTGGTTCGGGAGCCATTGGAGTTGAGTTTGCTTACTTCTACAATGCAATGGGTGTTGACGTAACTATCGTAGAATATGCAGCAAATGTAGTTCCTGTGGAAGATGAGGATATTTCAAAACAATTGGCTAGAACCTTTAAGAAAAATGGCATCAAGATTATGCTAAACTCTGAAGTAACTAATGTTGACACAAAAGGAGCGGGTTGTAAAGTGACAGTAAAAACTAAAAAAGGAGACGAATCTTTAGATTGCGATGTAGTGCTTTCTGCGGTTGGAGTAGTTGCAAATATTGAGAACATCGGATTAGAAGATGTGGGTATTGCTACTGATAAAGGTAAAATCATGGTTAATGATTATTACAAAACAAACATAGATGGATATTATGCCATTGGAGATTGTGTTCCGGGCCAAGCATTAGCTCACGTTGCTTCTGCTGAAGGAATCATTTGTGTTGAAAAAATCAAAGGAAAACATGTTCAACCATTAGACTATGGAAACATTCCTGGATGTACTTACTGTTCACCAGAAATTGCTTCTGTTGGAATGACTGAAAAAGCAGCAAAAGAAGCTGGTTTCGAATTGAAAGTAGGAAAATTCCCTTTCTCTGCTTCAGGTAAGGCAAGTGCAGCAGGACATAAAGACGGTTTCGTTAAAGTAATTTATGATGCAAAATATGGCGAATTACTAGGTGCCCATATGATTGGCGCTAATGTAACTGAAATGATTGCAGAAATTGTTGTTGCTAGAAAATTAGAAACGACAGGACATGAGATGTTAAAAGCAGTCCACCCTCACCCTACTATGAGTGAAGCGGTAATGGAAGCAACTGCAGAAGCATATGATGAAGTAATCCACTTATAAGAAGATTAACTCTAAAAATGAGGATGTCGAATGAGGAAACTTATTCGACATTTTTTTTTCAAATGCCTCAACCATACCTGTCGTCTATTCGTTCTTAAGATGAGCTTATCCAACTTTGATTTCTATGTTTAACTTAGCGATCTTTGCAATTAACAATATTGATTCTATCACCGAATGCAGAACTCAACAGTTAAGAATTATTTCTCTTTAATCAAGTTTAGTCATACAATTTTTGCTCTACCTTTTGCACTGACTGGGTACTTCTTAGCTATCGAATACTCAAGCTATACTTTCAATTGGACATTACTACTCAAAGTAGTCCTATGTATGGTTTTTACCAGAAATGCCGCCATGGCTTTTAACCGATACATTGACCGTGATATCGACAAAGCCAATGAACGAACTGCAGAAGTCAGAGAAATTCCTAACGGTGCTATTAAAGCAAAATCAGCATTGATATTTGTTATCATCAACTGTGTATTGTTTATCGCTACTACTTATTTCATCAATAGCATTTGTTTTTACTTATCGCCAATTGCATTACTGGTTGTTCTTGGATACAGTTATACCAAGCGTTTTACTGCCTTATGCCACTTAGTACTTGGAATTGGGCTTTCACTAGCCCCTATCGGTGCTTACTTAGCAGTAACGGGTTCTTTTGCATGGCTTCCACTCTATTTTTCTTTTGCTGTACTTTTTTGGGTCGCAGGTTTCGACATGATTTACTCTTTACAAGATGAAGAATTTGACAAAAAAATGAGCCTACATTCCATTCCTTCTAAGATTGGAAAATCTGCAACTCTAAAGCTTTCAGTTGTTTTTCATATCATTACTGCCATTTTCTTGCTCTATGCTGCATACCAATCAAATGCTAATATTTATTTTTGGATAGGTTGTCTACTATTTATTGGCTTATTAATTTATCAGCATCTATTGGTTAAACCTAACGACTTATCTAAAGTAAACATAGCCTTCTTTACCACAAACGGCATTGCGAGCCTTATCTTTTCTATCTTTGTTATCCTAAGTTTTTACCTGTAAGCATGTTCAATACTGAAATCAACCACTTCTTACAACAATTTGACAATATTGCTTTTCAGTATTTCATGGAATTCATTTCCGCTTTAGGAACTGTCCCATTTATTCTTACAGTAGTTTTTGGAATCACCTTCGCCTTAAATTTTAAAAGAGGGGTTGTTCTAGTCAACATCATTGCCTGGACAGCAATACTTACAATAGCAATCAAACACCAAGTTGATTTTCCACGTCCAATGGATGTGGACTCCAGCTTAAGAACTCAAGATCAAACCAACTCAAACATCAATTTAAAAGCCTTACAACCGAGCTCTTTCTTTTCCATCTTTTCAGAAGAGCTTTTAAATGAAACGAGAAATGATGAGCTGAAGACTTATGGCTTCCCTTCTGGACACACTTCCATTCAGGTAGGACTTTGGCTGGGAATGTTTCTACTCTTCAGAAAACGTTGGATTTTTTCTTTGGGTGTTACTGTAGTTCTTCTTACCATGTTATCTCGCCTATACTTAGCTCATCATTTTTTAGCTGATGTTTTAGGAGGCTTAACACTTGGTTTATTAATCGTTGGCCTTATTGCCCTACTAATTAACAAAACAAATTATCTTAAACACTTAAGCCCCCACTTCAAAAACCTCAGTCTTCTTTGGCTTCCCGCATTTGCTATTCCTTTCGTAAGTTTTGTCCCAATAGATATTCTAGGTAGTTTAATTGGATTAAACCTTGCTGCTACTTTTATTATCTTACAAGGGAATACACTAATTTTCCATGCAACTCTATGGAAAAGAATTACTACAGCAGTATTGATTATCCTACTTGTTTACCTTTCCTACTACCTTAATAATCTCATGAATTATTCGAATAATCTTTTTGTGAAATTATTCGTTATTTCCTTCAGCAACTTCGCTATCATCAGAGGTTCCGTTTACTTCGCTAATCGTTTTCGATTTTTAAAGTACAAAATATAAGACATAAAAAAAGAGGTGCGATACACCCCTTTTCTTTAAACTACAATAATTCAATCTAGTTTTTCAACAGCTTTGCTGCTTCTAACTTAGATTTTAGCGCTTCTACTTTTTGCATTGCTGCCTGTATTTTTTCAGATTTCAATAAATAAGCTGCTTGATCAATTAAACCACTTGCTTTATCTGCATCTAACTTAGTTTTTGCTAATCCAAGCTTTTCCAAAGCTAGTTTCACTTTTGCTTCTCCCTTTTCAGTAGCAGCATTTAACTTAGTAACTTCTTCCTCCTTTTTCAAGCTTGAGGCATCAATCTTTTCGTTAGCATCCATATCTTCTTCTGCATTTTCCATTTCCGTTTCAGCATTCTCTTCTGAAGCTTCCATTTCCGATTCAGCATCTTCTACCATCTCTTCAACTTTAGCATTAGCTTCTTCGCTTTTTGCCATTCCATCATCCTTCTTCTCCTCAGCCATTTCTTTAGCTTCCTCTTTCTTCCCCATCATTTTCTCGGCTTTTTCTTTGCCTTTTTTCATGATTTTTTCGCCCTCTTCTTTTACTATTTTCGTTGCTTTCTCAATTTTTTCTTCTCCTACTTTATCTTTCAGCTTATCTAAACTAGACTGGGCAAAAGCAGAACTTCCAATTAGCAATAGTGCAATTAGAGTCACTAGAATATTCTTTCTCATCGTTTTATATTTTAAAGATCATTTAATAATTCATCCAATTCCTCAGTCGACTTTTCAATATCTTCTGAAGCTTGATGCATTTCTACAGCCACAGAATCTACAGCAGGTACTTCCACTACATTCTCTTCTGTTGTTGGGGCCTTTTCTCCACCACATGCTATTAAGAGCATAGAAGCGAATGACAAGCAAATCATTATTTTTTTCATATTACTAAGTGTTTATTTCCACCAAATTTAACAAAAGCTACAGATGTAAATAAATGTTAATTTTCTAGGTTATGAACAGACTTATAAAGAGAGGAATCAAATTTAGGCTTACAGAAAAACCTGAGTTGCAGCCAATTTTGAGTTCTCGAATTCAGCAATAGAAACTGACAAATCAACTTCTTGTTTACCAAAATAAGACAGCAAGTTTTCTGTTGCCATATTTCCCGTCAGCTCATCAGCCGCCATAGGACAACCACCAAAGCCTAAAATTGCACCATCAAAGCGTACACAGCCATTCTGATGCGCTGAAGCTATCTTTTCTTCCCAAGTATCAGGAGTTGTGTGCAAATGCGCTCCTATCTCTAATTTCGGATATTCAGGGATAAGTGTCGAGAAGAGTCTTGAAATTATTCCAGGCTCAGAAACTCCAATCGTATCACTTAAAGCAAAAATCTTAATCTCCAACTGAGAGAGTTTTTCAATCCACTTTGCTACAATGTCTTCGTGAAAAGGATCTCCATAAGGATTTCCAAAACCCATTGAGATATAAGTTACCATTTCCTTATCGTGCTTTAAGCAAAGCTCTTGAATCTCTTCCACTCTATTTAGAGACTGTTCAATTATTCAAGGAAAGAATCCTTAAAGCTAACGAGTCTGGGAAGAGATCTTTCAAGAGCCGCAAAAGTTTCTTCAACACTTTATCGCTTTTCTGTATGTAATTTGCATTAAGCAGATGCATAGCCGACTAATTAAAAGTTTTGATAAAACTATTCAAGAAGTCTAACGTCTCTTAATGATTACTCCCTAGCAGATCCATTCTCAGCCTTAGCGCTTCTTCATTGCAGTCAAGACTTTTCAAGATATTGCCTTTGTCAAAGAGTTTCAGTGCTTTAATGTCTAATAGCTTGATCTATTCTTCTTTATCCATTTAATTCAATTATTTAA
>JAESST010000417.1 GCA_016763995.1 Flavobacteriales bacterium
AGGGAACGAAAACATCTAAAGGGCGAGCAATTCAAAACTTGATCAGTATTGAACCAGATGATAATGTGAAAGCATACATCTGTGTAAAAGACTTGACAGATGAAGAATACATCAATAACAATTATATTGTAATGTGTTCTAAGAAAGGAGTTATTAAGAAGACAAGTTTAGAAGCATATTCAAGACCTCGTGCCAATGGAATTAATGCAATTACTATTCGAGAAGGAGATCAATTATTAGAAGCTAAATTGACAAACGGAACGGATGAAATCATGATGGCAATCAAAAGTGGTAGAGCAATTCGTTTCAATGAAAGTAAAGTGCGTCCAATGGGAAGAAATGCTGCTGGTGTGAGAGGAATTACCTTACCGGAAGATGGAGAAGTTGTTGGAATGATTACAGTTAGAAAGCCTAAAGAAGAAACGGTATTGGTAGTCTCTGAGAAAGGTTATGGGAAGCGTTCATTTCTAAATGACCCTGAAGATGATTCTGAAATTTACAGAGTAACAAATAGGGGTGGTAAAGGTGTTAAGACGTTGAATGTTACGGAAAAGACTGGAAACCTAATTGCGATTAAAAATGTTACGGATGAAAATGATTTAATGATTATTAATCGTTCTGGTGTTATTATTCGAATTGCAGTAGCTGATTTAAGAGTAATGGGTAGAGCTACGCAAGGAGTTCGACTGATTAACTTGAAGAAAAACGATTCTATTGCAGCAGTTGCTAAAGTAAGTGTAGATGAAAGCGAAGAAGAACTGTTGGAGGATGGATTAGTGGACGGTATAGAAAATTCAACAGAAGGTTCTAATGATACTCCTGATGCAGAAAGTACAGAAGCTCCGGAATAATGGCAAAGAATTTGTTTAGATCGAATAGAAGTATAAATTTGAAAAAAAATAGATCGATGAAAATTAGTTTAAAACTATTTGTAACAGCAATTACAACAACTATGTTTGTAGGAGCGTCAGCTCAAAAGGCAAAGGTTGTAAGTGCCTATAACTACAACAAGTCTTACGAAAGGGATAAAGATTGTAGTGAACTTGTAAAAGGTATTGCTGCAATTGAACCCGCATCAAAGGATCCTAAAACAAGTTTATACGCTAAGACTTGGTATTACGGTGGGAACCTTTATTTTAATGCTGCTTTGTCATCTGATGCAGATTGTGCTGCTAAATTTGACAATTCCTTGCAAAAAGCATATGATTTTTATGTTACCTCTATTAAATATAATATTACAGACGAAAGTGCAGCAAGCTTAGATTTAGAAAAAGATGCTGATCAATTAAAGTTTGCAGGTTTTATTATGAATCGAGAAACTGAATACAATGATATTTCTTACATGAGAGATATTATGGGACAGAAGTTTCCATATTTAGCAAATTCATTCGTTAATAAAGGGGTAGAAGCATTTCAAAACAAAGAGTTTAAAAAAGCAAAAGAGTACTCTTTAAATTCTGTATCAATCAATGAAATGATGGGGAAGGTTGATTCGCTTGGTCTTTACAATGGAGCTTTAGCTGCAGAAAGGTTAAATGAAGATGAAGACGCTATTGAATTGTATACAGCATTGACTCAAATCAAGTATGGAGGACCAGTTGTACACCTTTATATCGCAAATATTCATGATGCTAATGGAGATACAACAAAAAAGCTTGAAGCAATTAGAAAAGGCTTGGAGCAATATCCAGATGATCCAGATTTAGTGAGAGAAGAATTAAATTTCTTGCTTCAAACAGGACAAACAGATGAGGCTTTGAAAAATTTTGACAAAGCAATTGCCAATGAACCAGAAAATTCATCTTTATATTATAATAGAGGTTTGATTAATGATCAATTAGGTAAGCAAGATTTGGCAGCTAAAGATTATAAGAAGGCCTTTGACTTAGATCCTAAATTTTTTGATGCAGCTTACAACTTAGGAGCAATGTATTATAATCTTGGAGTAGAGTGGAACAACAAAGCATCTAATTATGGGTTAAACGAAACAACAAAGTATAAGGAAGCCTCTAAAAAGGCAAATGATTATTTTACTTTGGCAAGACCTGCTTTGGAAAAAGCACATTCTATTAATGCTGAAGATAAGAATACGATGGCTTCTTTAACTAAAATTTATGCTATTGAGGGCGACGATGAGAAGTATGGAGCAATGAAAGCGAAGCTTCAGGCTAAATAGTTTAGATAATTTATTTCTTACAAAAAAAAAAGAGAGAGACTTGAGTCTCTCCCTTTTTTTTTCTTTTTAAGACTTATTTAAATCCATCTAATTTTCTTCGATCTCTTTTTGTTGGTCTACCTTTAAATCCATCCGCACGCATCTGTCGTTGCATTTCTTGAGAAATATGAAGTGTTTCTAAGTCTTCTTCAGATGTTGTTTCTACCAAAAAAACAGCAACTAATTTAGCGCCAACTCTTGATTTTGGGAAATCAAGTATTTTAAAGCTTTTCCAAATAGGGGCGATTCGAATGGAGAAATGATCTCCTGTTTTGACTTCTTTAGAAGGCTTGACAAAATTATCATTCAATAGAACCTTATTTGCATTACATTCTTTACTAGCTAAACTTCTTGTTTTAAACAATCTTACTGTCCAGATATATTTATCAATTCTCATATGCTTGTCTCAAGTATAACCGGATAAACGTAAAAAACCCTGAAGAGTTAACTTCAGGGTCCCTAATAGAATAAGCTTGGCTTATTTTACTTTGTCAGAAAGCTCGCTTCCTGCTTTGAACTTTACTACATTTTTTGCAGCAATGTTAATTTCTTTTCCTGTTTGTGGGTTTCTTCCTTTTCTAGCAGCTCTTTGAGATACTGAGAATGTACCGAATCCAACTAAAGCAACTTTATCTCCGTTCTTAAGTGCAGCTCCTGTAGAGTCTAAAAATGATTCTAATGCTCTTTTTGCATCAGCTTTTGACAAGTTAGCACCTTCTGCCATTGAATCAACTAATTCTGATTTGTTCATTGTTTTAAAATTTTAGTAAATAAATTTGATTAATACTTCGTTGAAGTGGATACAAATATAGACTAAAAGCTAAGCGGAGCAAGGATTTGCCTTTAAAACCAAGTGTTTTGTTGAAAAGTACAGCCATTTGTTAATAAACTGGGCTCTTTTATTGAAACTAGCGTCAATAAGGCCTTTCAAGAAGTTTAATGACATATTAGGAGGGCTAAAATTGCTTTATTTTTTTCTTAAAAGAAAGCTTGTTGTTTTTGCGACAAATGGTATATTTGCCGTCCGAAATTTTGGCGAGGTAGCTCAGCTGGTTAGAGCGTC
>JAESST010000418.1 GCA_016763995.1 Flavobacteriales bacterium
AATTAAGACAAATTATGATATTTCAGGAGTTCGAGTTTTACTTGTAGAAGATCATAAAATCAACCAGGTGTATGCAACAATTATATTGGAAGAAGAAAATGCAGTTGTAGAATTAGCAGAAAATGGAAAAGAAGCAATAGAATTTCTAAATAAATCATCCTTTGATGTTGTATTAATGGATAACCAAATGCCAGTAATGGGAGGTATTGAAGCAACTAAAATTATTAGAAACCAATTGAAACTAGAAATACCAATTATTGCAATTACTGCAAATGCCTTCAAAGGGGATAGCGATATTTATATAAAAGCTGGGATGGATGAGTACATCTCAAAACCATTTAAAGATACTGAGTTAATCGCAAAAATTGGAAAGATTTTAAATAAATCTTCACTTTCAGATAAAAACGTTATTGCCTTGAAGGTAGATGACAAAGAAGACAAGAATCCGTCAATACAGCAAGATAGGTTGTATAGCCTTTCCTTTCTTCAAGAAATGTCAAGAGGTAAGCAGGAGTTTGTCGATAAAATGGTAAGGATGTTTATAGAAGAATGCTCAAAATCCCTCTCTCTATTAAATAAACATCATGAAAATTTGGAATATGAGAGGGTTGCAGCAATCGCTCACAGGATGGGACCTTCAATAGATATGATGAAAATGGAGACAATACGGGAGAGCGTTCAGCAGATAGAAGAATTTGCAGGTTCTGAAACTAATTTAGAACAACTACCTCAATTAATAACTGAAGTTAATGCTGTTTGTCAGTCAGTTATTGAACAACTTAAAGAGAGATTTTAGTTAAATATCATTTCAGGTAATTTATTTTAGTCGCAGCTTTGGTCTTAATTTATATATTTAATAGACAGGTTGAAACTTGCTTTATGTTACATAGAGATCAATAAAAGTCTAGTTTTTAAGATGCTACTCGTAATGATCTTTTGTCAAATTAATGAAGTTGGGTGAATTTGGTGTATATTTAGCTTAAGTATAGAGTGTTGTGTGATCTCAATTCTGATTTGTACATCTGAGTAAAGAATCCATATTAGTAGGGGATGAGGTCTCTAACCCGTTTCGTAATTCATTCGAAATTTGAATCACTTTCTTATTTGAGAATTCGAATCGGGTTAAAATCACTAATTGCTTATTAGTCTCTATTGTAGAATTAATATCAAAAGTAGACTAAACTAGATTTCTTGTATTTGTTAACTGTTTGTTATCTAGCAGTTTCATTGTGAGGAATAAATGTTGAATACATAGCTCACAGTATAAAACTTAATTAAAACGTTATGACAAAATTATCTATCGTTAAAGCGAAAAAAAAAGGGCCATATATTTTTATTGTAGATGATGATCCTATTTATCGGGAATTAATTAAATATGAATTAGAAGAGAATAATTATTCAAAAATTGAGACTTATTCAGTGGGAAAGCAATGTATTGAAAATTTGCACAAAATGCCCGATATCATTCTGCTTGATAATTGTTTAGATGAGACGATGGATGGAATGGAAGTATTAAGAAAGATTAAGGCTCATAATCCGGATATTCAAGTCATCATGCTTTCTTCACAAGATAAATTAAAGGTTGCTGTAGACTCTATGAAACGAGGGGTTTATGATTATGTAGAAAAGAATGATGTTGCCATGACTCGAATTCTTGTCTTAATTGGACGAATTTGTAAATGGAATAATCTATTGAGAGAGAATAGAAAAATTAAAAAAGTGAGAATATATGAATTATTTGGAGGAATGACTATAATTATTATTGCTCTCTATTTTATTTTCCTCTTCTAAAGAAAAATGTTTGTTTATTGTTTAATTAATAGAGTTATGAGTCTTCAATCGAACTTTAAGATTATAGTGTTTATACTTGGTTTAACCTTACAAAGTTGTGCTACGCAAAATTTGTTTCTTCCAAACAATGATGCATCCAATAGTCCCGATTACAGAGTGTTGTTAGGTAAGCAAGTTCACAATATTCAACCAGATGATAAGATTAGCGTGAGTATATGGAACCATAATGATTTGAGTGTAGGATCTGTATTTGGAATATACAATTCTAATGAAGTTTATGGAAAGTGGGTCTTAGTGAATCAAAAAGGAGAAGTGAACTTACCAAGAATTGCTTGTATTCAGTTGGCCGGCTTAACAACCGAGGAGGCAGCCCAAATTTTAAGAGAACAATACTCATTTTATATTGTGGACCCCATTGTTGTGGTAAAAGTCCTCAACAGAGAACTTACTGTTTTGGGCGAGGTTTTTACGCCTGGAACCTATTTGTTAGAGAAAGAGGAAAACACATTGTTCGAAATGATTGGCAAGGCCGGAGGTTTGGGTTTTTATGCAGATAAGAAACATGTGAAACTAATAAGAGATGACATTGAGTATGAACTTGACCTCACAGAAATGGAAGATTTTGTACAGAATAACATCACATTAATCGCTAACGATATATTGTATATCCCCACCAATAAGGGGAAAAGCATAGACAAGAAGGCCCCCACAATTATCTCTTTTGTAAGCATTGCAACTACCATTGTTGTTATTCTTTCACTCTTCTCAACAAGATAACTATGAACGATTTTCAAGCGATAAAAAGAATGTTATTGCCTTTATTAAAGGGCTTACCTATTATTCTAATTTGTTTATTCGTTGCATTGTCTATTGCATATCGTAGTGTGCTTTATACCAATCCTATATATGAAAGTACAGTTAAGATCAAACTAGATGACATCAATCATGGTGTTTCAAGCTCAGCTTTGTACGCTGATTTTGATGTGTTTGCTAATACTAATAAAATAGCTGCTGAGGTTGAAGTGTTGAAATCGAAAGCGCTGATTGAAAAAGCAATTAAAGGATTAGATTTTGATGTCACTTATTATAGAGTAGGTAAAATAAGAACAAAAGAGCTTTACCATGAAAAACCCTTTTATGTTCAATATGAAATAAAGAATGATAAGATTTATAATCAACTCATTCATCTGAATATAACATCGGAGCAATCCTTTGTTATCTCATATTTATGGAATAATGAAATGAAGAAATTCACTGGTTCTTTTGGTGCCAGTGTTGAGAGCTCCGAATTTAATTTGACAATTCAAAAGAACGACTTACTTAGATTACGGAAAGGGAAAGTTGATCTCATTGATCAATATCAATTCAGGATTAATTCAGTTTTTTTCGTTGTAAATACAATTATTGGAGGCAATTTAACTGTAATGTCTATAGATGATGATGTAGCCGTTCTTTCCGTTACTTATAAAAGTGAAGTTGCAGATAAATCATCAATATTTGCTAAT
>JAESST010000419.1 GCA_016763995.1 Flavobacteriales bacterium
TCTTTTGCTCCGCAGTATATGTTTGACCTTTTTTTCGACTCATATTCTTCTCCATTACTTTCATTATATTCTAATTATTTTAGAAATTAATTTCGCTGAATTTATGTCTTAAATATTCAGTCCATTATAGTTAATAGTTTTGGAAATCAATGGAATTATTTTAATTTTATTGATTTTAAGAAACATTGGATTAATCACACCATTAAAAATACATTTGCTAATAGAGATATTTTTAAGGATAAGGTAGTAATTGATGCTGGCGGAGGAAGTGGATCTCAAACTTTATGGATGCTTGAGTCTGGTGCAAAACATGTAATAATGTTGGATTTATCACATTCTGTTGATGATGTTGTAAGATATAATTTAGAATCCAGTGGATATAGTAATTATGATGTAATTCAATGTTCAATTGATATGCCTCCTATCCTTTATAACTCTATACCGGGAATAGTTATGTGTCATAATGTAATACAACATACCCCATCTGTTGAGAAAACGGCACATGCATTGTATAAGATAGTAGGAACTGGCGGTGAGTTTGTTTTTAATTGTTATCCAAAAAATGATCAGGGAATTCTTAGAAAAATAAGATTTCATATTATTTATAAAGGAATAAGAAGTATATTAAGTAAAATGCCATTTTTAGTTATATTAATTTATGCTAGACTCATGGGTGTAATAAGATTGATTCCTTTTGTAGGTACAGTGTGTGAAAAATTAAACTTTTGTGTACAAGGAGATGTTCCAAATACAAAAGATTTTTTAGATAAAATAAAAAGAAGATATAAAGCAACAGTTCTTAACACATTTGATTGCTATGGAAGCCATGAGTTTCAACATCATAAAACAGAAAAAGAAATAAAACAATTAGTATCAGAATTACAAAAAAATCCAAAAAAAGTTTTAAACATGGATAAATACTTTTCCAGACCAACCCCTATAGGTTGCGCATTAAGGATTTTTAAATAAAACGACCGTATTTAAAATAATTACTGAAGCATTCAATCTTTTTTAGTTTTAATAAATTTGTATGAACTCTAGCCTCAGGACAAGTACTTTATTCTCTTCATGGAAAGTTTTATTATTGTTAATATTAGTTGAATGCTTCTGCTAAGAGCCTCCAAAATCGGTACTTATTTTAGCTAATTATAAGACTCCTTAGCTAAAATCACATATTGATAATGTAGAGGGTTTTTATCTCTCAACAATCTGAAAAAATATCAATTTCATTGAACCACTTTATTATAATAAGAAGAGAGTTAATTTGATAAAAAAGTTAAGAAATTTATTTACAAGAAAAGATAAGCAGTTCTTAGTAGGGTTATTCTTTTTCTCTATTGTTATATCGGTAGTAGAAACAGCGGGTATATCTGTTATTATGCCCTTTATTGCTGTTGCGACTGACTTTAACCTTATCCATACTAATGAATATTATAGTACGGTTTATAAATTTTTTACTTTTACTTCAGAGGTAGAGTTTGTAATAAGCTTTGGGTTTATACTTATATTTTTTTATATATTTAGAAGTGCTATAAATCTTTTTTATTTTTATATGTTAAGTAAGTTTACTCAAAGTAGATACCATCTTTTAGCTTATAGGCTTTTTGAAAACTATATGGGTTTGCCATATAAAGAATTTATCAGTAGAAACTCATCAACTATGACCAAATCAATAATAAATGAAGCCTCCAACCTTACTCAATTAATATCTGCGGTACTATTTATGATGAGTGAAGTTTTTATAGTCATATTTATATATACTATGATGATATATGTAAATTACAAAATTACATTTTTCCTTACAGTTGTATTACTGATCAATGCACTTATTATGGTAAAAACAGTATCAAAAAAGATTAAGCAAGCTGGTATAATAAGTGAAAAAGTACAAAAAAGATTTTATGAAGTTATAAATCGAAGTTTTGGAAACTTTAAACTTATTAAACTTCAATCAAACGATAAAGATGTTTTAGATGCATTTGGAGATGCAAGCAATACTTATGCAAAAAGTAATATAATTAATGCTACTTTAGTTCAATTACCAAGGTTGTTTTTAGAGGCAGTCGGTTTTGGTATTATAATATCTATCATTGTATATCTTGTATGGAAAAATAATGGAGATGTATCAGGGGCACTTGCCATAATATCAATGTTTGTACTAGCACTGTATAGACTTATGCCATCACTAAATAGAATAATGACTAGTTATAACCAAATTCTTTTTTATCATAAATCCTTAGATATAATTCATAATGATTTGATGTATAATACAGAAAAATTAGGAGATAATGAGATTATATTTAAAGATAAAATAGTTATAAAAGACTTAGATTTTGAATATGAGACAAATAAGCCAGTTTTAAAGAATATCAATCTAACTATCAAAAAAGGCTCTAGTGTTGGATTTATAGGAGAAAGTGGAAGTGGTAAATCAACATTAGTAGATATTATTATCGGCCTTTATAAGCCAAAAAAAGGTATGATAATATCTGATATAAATAGTATAGATGATGCAAATATAAAATCATGGAGATCAAAGATTGGGTATATTCCTCAGTCTGTATATCTTTTTGATGGAACTATAGGGGAAAATGTAACATTTGGTTCAGATTATGATGAAATTAAAGTAGATGACGCATTAAAAAGAGCTAAAATATATGATTTTTTAAATACAAAAGATGGACAAAATACACGAGTAGGTGAAGATGGTGTTATGTTAAGTGGTGGTCAAAAACAACGTATAGCAATAGCAAGAGCTCTCTATATTGATCCAGAAATACTAGTCCTAGATGAAGCTACAAGTGCATTAGATGATGAAACTGAGAAAGATATTATGAATGAAATTTATGATATTGGTAAAGATAAAACTCTTATCATTATAGCTCATAGATTAAGTACGCTGAATAATTGTGAAGAAATATATAGGTTAGAAAATGGCAGGATTATAAATGACTAATATACTAGAGATAGCCAAATCAATATTTGAAATAGAATCAAAAGAAATAAAAAATTTATCAAATCTTTTAACAGATGATTTTGAGAATGCTGTTAAATTAGTACTTAAATGTAAGGGAAAATTTATTATTTCAGGTATGGGTAAGTCTGGAATTATAGGTAAAAAAATAGCGGCCACATTAGCAAGTACTGGCACACCAAGTTTTTTTCTACATCCAGGGGAAGCTTATCATGGTGACTTAGGTATGATAGAAAAAGAAGATATACTTTTACTCATATCTAATTCTGGTGAAACAGATGAAGTTCTCAAACTTATTCCATTTTTAAAATCACAAGGAAACATCACTATTGCAATGAGTGGAAACCCGCTTTCAACTTTAGCAACAAATACGAACTATCATTTAAATATTTCAGTTGATGATGAAGCTTGTCCTTTAAAATTAGCACCTATGTCATCTACAACAGCTACTCTTGTTATGGGTGATGCCTTGGCTGTAGTTCTAATGAAATTAAGAGGTTTCCAAGATAAAGATTTTGCAAAGTTTCACCCAGGTGGTAGCTTGGGTAAAAGACTTTTAACAACAGTTGCAACAGTAATGATTAAAAATAACTTACCAATATGTAGTAAATATTTATCTACAAAAGACGTAATTCATAAAATGACTAATGGAAAATGTGGTTTAGTTATAATAATGGAAAATAATAAAATATTAGGTATCATTACAGATGGGGATATACGAAGATACATGGAAACCCATGAAGAAAGTTTTTTTACGTTAAAAGCTGAACATTTAATGAATACAAATCCTAAAACAATTAGCTCAAAAGAAAAGTTGATGCAAGCGAGTGAATTCATGAGTATTAATAAAATAAATGCTTTAATAGTAGTAGATGAATTAGATAAGTTAGTTGGTGTTGTTCAAGCTCATAACTTAGGACTTTAGATGACAAAATCATCATAATAAAAGGTAAACAAGTGAAGAAAGATAAAAGTAAAGAAGAAATCTTTGAAACTACAATAAAAACAAATATAGAGAGGAAATCATCTTTTATTGATGAGGTTCATATGAAAGATGGAATACCTTTATTTAGTTGGATTGATCTAAATCCAACTGAGCTATGTAATCGTAAATGTGAATTTTGCCCTAGAGTGGATGGCTCAATCTATCCGAACCAAAATTTGAATATTTCTTTAAAATTATGTCAAAAGATTAATGATGAATTGAGAAGTATAAATTATAAAGGTGGTTTAGTGTTATCCGGCTATGGTGAACCAATGATGCATCCAGACTTAATTGAAATGGTAAGGATATTAGGAAATGATGTAAAATTAGAAATTGTTACTAATGGTGATAAAATAACAGTAGATATAATTAAGGAGCTTTTTGTAAGTGGTTTGGATATTATGATTATTAGTATGTATGATGGAGCGCATCAAATAGACCTATTTAAAAGTATGTTTCAAGAAGCAAATATTTCAGAGGAATCATATATTTTAAGAGATAGATGGTATACAATTGATGAAGATTATGGCGTTAAACTTACAAATAGAGCTGGTGTTGTAACTGTTGGTAAGCAAGATGAAGTAGACAGAAATAAACCTTGCTACTACCCTTTTTATTCTATGATGCTTGATTGGAATGGTGATGTTATGCTATGCCTACAAGATTGGAATAAGAAAGTAAAAATGGGAAATATTGCATTAGATTCATTAGTCGATGTATGGAAGTCAAAAAACTTTGAAAAATATAGGAATATGCTATCAAAATCAAAAAGAAGTCTATCTCCTTGTAGTAATTGTAATACGAATGGTACTCTTCATGGGTATAACCATATAAAAGAATGGAATAAATAAAAAAAATGGCTACTTTACGAAAAGAGATAGATATATCATATAATAAATTACAATTAAAAACTCAAAATAAATTAAAAAGTTTTAGAAAAATACATTGTTTAAATGAAACATATTCATTACGAGATGATAAAGTATATTTTGAAAGAGCCAAAGACACTTATATTTATGACTATGATGGTAATAAATATTTAGACTTTTCAATGGGAGCAGGAACAACATTATTTGGTCATGCATCACCTATAATACTTGATAATGTAAAAGATATTTTAGATAATGGCACAATATTTACATCACCCAATATGAAAGCACATGAGTTAGCAGAAAAATTAAATAAAATATTATATTTAGATGATTTTATTTTTTGTAATAGTGGAGCAGAATCTACATCAAGAGCAATGAGAATTGCGAGAGCATATACAAATAGAAATAAAATAGCTATATTTAGTGGTGGTTGGCATGGTGGACATGATTATGGATTAGTTGATGATAACTATGATATTGGTGATAATTCTATAGTAACACCCATTCTCAAATCACAAGGTATACCACCTGAGATATTAGACACTATGATATTATTACCTTATAATGATAAAAAGGCATTTGAAATTATTGATAAAAATAAAAATGATATTGCAGCTGTTTTTATTGAACCTTCTCAAGGTTCAAATCCAAGAGATGATATGAAAGAGTTTCTAGTGGAACTTAGAGGTGTTACGAAAAAATCAAATATTTTATTATGCTTTGATGAGATTATCACAGGCTTCAGAATAGCAAAAGGTGGAGCACAAGAATATTATGATATAGATATAGATATGGCAACTTATGCAAAAACTATAGGTGGTGGTTTTCCATTTGGAATCATTGCAGGTAAGCATGATATTATGAAAACTATAAAAGAAAAATCAATTTTCATGGGGGGAACGTTTTCTGCAAACCCTATCTCAATTACGTCGAGCCTTAGTGTTGTAAATTATTTATTAAAGAATGATATCTATGAAAATTTAAATAATAATGCTAAGTTTTTAAAAGAATCAATAAATAATTATTGTATTGAAAATAATATTTCATTAAGAATCTCTAATTTTGGTTCTATGTTTAGATTTATTTTTACTGATAAATTTATTAGATCAAGAAAAGATAGAGATAAATATGAAATACCTTATGAGATACAAAATGTATTCTATAAAGATTTACTAAATAATGGTATTTATATTGGTTCCAATAGAATTAATTTCATATCTACAATGCATACAAAAAAGATACTGGAACAATTTATTGAAAAAGTTATTGCTACAATTACGAAATTACAGAAAGATAAATTAATATGAGTCGCTCAAAAGATTATATTTTTAAGAAAAATAATAATGTATTAGAATTAGTTGGAGATTTTGAAGGATTTTATCAAAATAATAATGACCCTTGGGATCAAAACTCCAAAGATAGTGATATGTCAAGCTATTATGAATTTAGTAGAAAAAGATTAATTCAGTCAATTAAATCTTTAAAGAATGTTAAAACTATAGTAGAAATTGGATGTGGATTAGGTATAGTAACTAGTCTAATTAATGAAAGCATGGATGGTTGTATCCTTAGTGGGATAGACATTAGTGAAACAGCAATCAGTAAAGCTAGGTTAAAATATAGTCATATTAATTTTAATGTTGGAAATATTGCAAGTCCATCTTTTAACAATCCAGAAAGTTTAGATGTTATTATATTAAATCAAATGTTGTGGTACATTCTTGAAAACTTGGATATAGCAATTGATAACGTTTATAATATATTAAATGATGAGGGTTTTTTAATAATTAGTATGGCCTTTTTAAATGAACAAAATTATGGGAAAGACATAATAGATGGTTTTGATGGATTAATTGACTATTGTAAAAGTGATATAAATGATAAGTTTGAATTAATTTATAGTGATTTAGATCAAAGTAATGACTATGACTACAATGATGGAATAGTATGTTTAAGAAAAATAAATAAAGGAATAAAATGACAATAGTATCAATTTTTTGGGGACTTAGCTCAGGGGCAGCATTATATAAAGATGGAGAAATTGTTGCAGCAGTTAGTGAAGAAAGATTTACTAGAGAGAAAAATGATTCTTGTTTCCCTGCATTGTCAATAGAATGGATTTTAAATACATATGATGTAAAAGTTACTGATATTGATAAAATAGCTATGGTTTCAAATGATGTAGGCATGGATTATATTTTTTTAGCAAAACATAAATGGAGTATTGAAGATTATTTAGAAGAAAATAATAATTATTGGAAGAAAAAATTAGTAGCTAATTCAACTTTTTCAAAAAATTTATATTTTGATGTAATGTCTCATAAAATAAAAGCAGATCAATATCCAGAAAATTATTGGAAAGAGAAAATTAAACAAAAAAACGTTGACTCTTTTGTTGAGGACAAGAATAAACTTGTAGCTAATTTTTTCAATCTACCTGAAGATAAAGTTGTAAATATAGAACACCATAGAAGTCATGCGTCTTATTCATACTATACATCATCTTTTAGAAACGAAAAGGTACTAGCATTTACTGCTGATGGATGGGGTGACGGTAAAAATGCAACCATAGGTATCTTTGATGAAACTGGCAAGTATGAAATGGTACATGTTAATACACAATGTAATATCGCAAGAATATATAGATATATGACATTATTACTTGGTATGAAACCAAGTGAACATGAATTTAAAGTTATGGGTCTTGCTCCCTACGGTAAAGAAAAGTATGCGAAGAAAGCTTTGGAAATATTTAGAAGTACACTTTATGTAGATGGTTTAGAATTTAAATGGAAAATAAAACCAGCCGATAGTTACTATTGGTTTAGAGATAAATTAGAAGGTGTTAGATTTGATAATATTGCATGGGCATTACAAACATGGACGGAGGAGCTTTTAGCTCAGTGGGTTAAAAATGCAATTAAAAAATATGATATTCATAAAATTATATTTTCTGGTGGTGTGTCTATGAATGTAAAAGCAATGGGTCAAATAGCAAAACTAGAAGAAGTTGATGATATATTTATTGGTGGGAGTGCTGGAGATGAATCCCATATCATAAGTACTGCATATTGTGTTGCACAAGATTATAGTGAAACTTGGAATTCGAATAATATAAAAAGTTTAGATAATTTATATCTAGGTACAGAGTTTAGTAAAAAAGATGAAAAAGAAGTACTAAAAAGATTAGATTTATCAAAATATGAAATTATTGAAAATTATTCAAATAAACAAGTTGCAAAATTGATATATGATGGAAATATTATAGCTAGATCAGTTGGAAGAATGGAGTTTGGACAGAGATCTTTAGGGAATCGATCAATTATTGCGGATCCAAGTAAGTTAGATGTAAAAGAAAAAATAAATTCAGCAATAAAAAATAGAGATTTTTGGATGCCCTTTGCCCCTGTGATTTTAGATAATTATTCTAAGGAGTATTTAATTAATCCAAAGAATCTAAAATCTCCTTATATGACTCTAGCATTTGATACTACACCTTTAGGTTATGATGCTATGAAAGCATCTTGCCATCCTAGTGATAAGACATGTAGAGCACAAATACTTTATAAGAATAGCAATGAAGGTTTATATGATTTATTGGAAGAATTTGCATTAATAAGTGGACGAGGTGCATTAATGAATACAAGTTTTAATTTACATGGTTATCCAATAGTTAATTCACCTACAGATGCTATCTATGTATTTGAACATAGCGATTTAGATTGTTTAGTTTTAAATAATTATTTAATAATAAAAAACTAATTAGGATCACTTCTGAATTTCAAGATAAAATATAAGCTTCTTAATCTAGTAAGAAATATTATCGTTAGAAAAACTATTGACTATTTTTTTTGTAATTCTAAAGAGTATGAAGTTCTTTCGAGGGAAGTGTGGGAAAAAAAAGGAATTGAATCACTTTTTTTCCCACCTATCAAATACAATGTTTTTCAATCCATTTTAAGCTTACTTACTTACAGAAACTTATGTTACAAGCATGACTATGAAATTGGTATGTATGGACATGATTCAGTATTTATGCGATATATAATGGTATTTCCTTATGAAAATCCTGCTAAACATATAACTGTTGAGCACGGAAATATATTGGTTGACTGCACAGCTCCTCAAAATATTGATCGATATCAAGATAAACTTGTTTTAACGTATCGTGAAGAACGTATTACTTACTTTAATGAAGTTGGTGTGAAAGCTAAAGCAATAGGTCCATATATTCACTATGCTAAGAATAGAGTAAGTAAAGAAATCTTCAAAAGTATTAAGCAAGAGTTAGGTCGAGTAGTTTTATTTTTTCCACATTTTTCTGAAAAATGGAACAATGAACATACTTTATGTATAAATATGCTTCTTAGCTGGAAAAATGAGGGAAAGGTAGATTCAATAGTCGTTTGCTACCGCTTAGATGATGTCTCAAAAGGTGCTGATTTCATCAATATGTATAATAAAATTGGAGCTATTCCTGCATGCTGTGGGGATATGCGGAATCCATTTTACATGGATCATTTGAAGTTCTTAATTGAATTATCGGATTTTACCGCTAGTAATGTAGTTTCTACACCCGTAGGTTACTCCCTATATATGAAAAAACAGCATTTTATAATTGGAGACTATAAGTCACGGTTTAACAAGAATAATCCAACCGATCAAAAAACTATTTATTTATTTGAAAAGCTTTACCGTAATTTACCAGAAATATATAATATTGAAGATGAAGTTGTTAACAAAGTGTCTAAGTGGTGGGGTTTTGATGCTGTTCTTTCAGAAAAAGAATTCAAGAAGATTCTACTTGATTCATAAATATATGAAGTTTTAAGTAATTACATGAGTATCAATAATAAAAATAAAATCTTATTTCTCATAGAATTACCACCTCCTATGCACGGAATGACATATATAAATCAAATAATATATGATAATTTCAAAGATAGAGATGAGTATGTTTTTTATAATACAAACTTTACAATAGATGTTAATGAGGTTGGTAATGTATCATTAACGAAGGTTTTTAAAAACATATCTATAATGTTTGGTGCTTGGAAAGTTTTTTACAACTATAAACCTGATAGAGTCTATAGTTTATTGTCTGCTTCCTTATTTGGAATTATACGAGATTTTATGATAAATTTACCAGCAATTTTATTGAATAAGCAATTGATATTACATCTTCATGGATTCACATATTACAAAATTTATAAAAAA
>JAESST010000420.1 GCA_016763995.1 Flavobacteriales bacterium
AACCTGGACATGGAATCTCTAATGCAAGATTTCCTTTTAGCTATCGATAATTTTTTATTCCCTGAATATGCTGTCCCTGCCTTCCAATTGGAAACAGAGCTAGGTTCTATTCATCAGCCCTATTCAGATATCTTACATTATAAAGGCCAATTTGCCAATGGAATTGCCAATACAGTGCAATCTATCTTAGACCATGCTTCAGGTTCAAATGCTGCTCCTCCAAGTGTTATCAATAAAATCTTACAAGAGCTTCAGATTCGTTTGTCGAATGCCTATACTTTTGATGCAATTGGGCATTTAGATCTTATTACACAAGTAGATTTAAGTGCAAGTTTTCCGGATGCTTATCTGCATGGTCAAGCAGAGGGCGCAATCTGGGATGACGGAAGTGGTTTAAGTGCAGAACTTCCCGTTTTCTCCATCTCTCCTGCGAATATTAAACTTTCTAAAGGTTCAAGCAATTCAGAGTTAGTTTTCTTATTCAGTACTAAGCAAGGTAAATTACAAAAGGTATTTCCAATAACTTTCAACTACAAAATCAATAAAATTGAGCACAACATTGAAAAGGTAAAAATTAAGAATAGTACAATACCTGTAGGAGAATGGTTGAGCTTTGTGTTGCCATTTGAAGAAACGGAAGATTTGAATTTAAAAATTCCAATCCCTTTACGTGATTTCCCTCAGTCTCCTGCTCTACCCAAGCAAGAATACCTTCCTTATGTCACCCAATTCGGTTCTGCTGCAGTTAGCCCATTTAAGGATGAAAAACCTGTACCTTCCTTCACTACTTCTTCATTAGAGGAAGCTAAAGCATGGCGCTATGAATTTGCTTATAAATACCTACAAGCTAGTCAAGACACCTTAAACATTGGTTTAAAAACCTCTGCTCCTGTTACTACTCACAAGTCACAGGTTCCAGTACTTGGATATGATTTGTTAGACGCACTTATTCAATTCCAGGCTGTTCATTCTGGTATTAAGGCAGACCTTGACAAGTTCTTGGTTCAGAAAAAGGGAACAAATGCAAATACTATGGCCGCGGTGCGATCATTTGCCTTTATCATTAATCGCGTTTTAAAAGCCTATAAGGAATGGCCAACAGATAAGCTGAATTATGAGAAAAATGTAACGATAAACGAAAACTTCGACATCAATGTCTCCACAGCTGCTGAATACCAAGTTGAAGTTGCTGTTCGAAAAGGACAGACTAGCTCACTTACACCACCAATCGTAATTTTAAATGGCTATGTAGCTAATCATATAATAGTGGATGGAGTTAGATTGATTACTTACACTGATCTTAAAACAAATACTCCTTTAACACTGGAAAAAGGTGAATTGATTGCAGAGCGTTCAATCCGTTTCGATGAGGATTTATTTGATATACTTTCTAAAGCATCAGCTACGGGAAACATTTCAATTACTCGAAATGAAGAACTGGTCAAAGCTTATGAAACTAATCCTGCTTTCTTGTATCAATCCCCACAGATTGAGTTTGTGAATCCTATTCATCCTATTCTCGCTCCCTCACCACATAATTTACCATTATACCTGACGAATGATGGAGGGAAACCAAAGAAAACTATTGATGGGTATAAGTTAGATAATCTATTGGCTAACTTCTTTATGGGCTAAACAATGCAGCAGAAACAAGTCAGCACATTCAATTGAATTGCTCTTATGCATATACTCTAGCAGGTACTGAAGCAATTGCCGATAATAATCTACAAGTAGATATTCCAGTTATTCTAACCACACCTACAGATATACTTATACCAACTGCAAAGGATAGCCCATCTATTTACATTACTCAAATTAAGAAGATGATAGGTAAATGGTTTGCAACAGAAGCACCTGTTACAACACAAGCTTATTTCCTTTTTGATATTTCTGTCTTCTCTGCAACAGGTGGAACTAACATTCCAATCCTTCAGTTGCGAGATATTGAGATAGGCATAGATTACATTGATTTGACAGATCTTAAAAACTGGAATACTTAAAATTTTATGAATGAGTAAAGAGAAATCAGAACCTATAACTTTTCCGAAAATTAGTTGCCTAACGGTAACTAAAGACAGATTGCTGCTCCTAAAAAGAGCGATTCAATGTTTTGTTAATCAAACTTACCCGAACAAAGAATTAATTATTATTTCGGATGGAGAAGATTTTTTTAATGCCTCTATTCAACGTTATTTAAATGAGTTATCTCAAGAAAACATTGTGTTTAAAATCATACCGAACGAGGAGAATAATTCCATTGGTTCTTTAAGAAATATATCTTGGGACACAGCAAGCGGCGATTTAATTTGTCAATGGGACGATGATGATCAGTATCATCCGAGAAGATTAGAAATACAATACCAGCATTTAATAGATCAAAAAGCACATGCTTCCTTTTTAGTAGATCAATTGCAATTATTTTGGGATGATCAGATTCTCTTTTTAAGCGAATGGAGTAACAATTCTACCAGTATTCGAAATCAACTAATCCCGGGAACTCTATTGACTTATAATACTAAAGAGTATAGATACCCTACTACTGGGCCGAATTGCAAGAAGGGAGAAGATGATTATTTAATTGAATTAATGCTTAGCAAAGGAGCTGCTTTAGCAGGATTGTCTGGAGAAGGGCCTATTTACTTGTATCAATTTCATGGTTCTAATACTTTTTCTAAAAACCACCATATGAATATTGCTATGGTAAGATCTGCTTCGGAAGAGACTATGCAACAGCAATTACCTTCTATTTACAAAGCATTAGAAGAATATATTTTGCCTTTTCCCTTAGGGATTTGCTCTGCAAAGCAACAAATAGCAGTATACGAGAACCTTGAAACAAGTAGAAAATAATGCCAAAACCCACTCAACATATTTGCTTGAACATGATTGTTAAAAATGAACGTCATGTAATTGAACGTAGCTTGGCAAGTGTAAAAGGTATTATTAGTTCTTGGGCGATTGTTGATACTGGATCTGAAGATGGTACGCAAGATTGTATTCGTAATTATTTGACGGATATACCTGGAAAACTCGTAGAACGCCCATGGGTAAATTTTGCACACAACAGAACTGAAGCACTAAACTATATACATGAGGATGCAGATTATATTCTAATTGTTGATGCTGATGAGGAAATCAAGTTTGATAAAGGCTTTGAATTTCCCACTCTTAATAACGATTGCTATTACCTTCAGTCTCGTTTGAATGGCATGCATTACTACAGAATGCAATTGGTAAAATATGGTATTCAATGGCGTTGGGAAAGTAAATTACACGAGTACATTACAGCTGATTCTCATGCCCCTCCTCTAGTTATTGAAGGAATTTACGATGTGCCTCACCCCGATGGTTTTCGATCTTCAAATCCTAATAAGTATAAGCAAGATGCCATTACATTGGAACAAGCTTTATTAGACGAACCTGATAACCATCGATATTGCTTTTATCTGGCTCAAAGCTATCGCGATTGTGGCGATTTAGAGCTAGCCATACGTTACTATACCCAACGTGTTAGAATGGAAGGATGGCCCGAAGAAGTTTGGTATTCGCTTTATCAAATTGCTTTGCTAAAAATGAAGATGGGAGAAAGTTGGGAGACTGTACAGATGGCTTTGTTAGACGCCTATAATTATAGACATCAGAGGACTGAATCGCTCTACTCCATTATTACCTACTATCGTGAAAAAGAGGCATGGCCTCTCGCCTATTCTTTTGCCAGTCAAGCGATACAAGTCTCCTATCCGAATGACCTTTTATTCATTGAACCTAAAGCTTATGGACCTCCTATTTGGTTAGAATATGCACAGGCGGCACAGGGAATGAGATACTGGGAGAAAGCAATATCCATCTGCAACTACATTTTAGCATCTTCTAAAAGTTGTTCAGCTTCTTGTTCTTCTTTAGCCCGAACTGTGTAAGTACCAAATTTATATATAGATTGTGGAGTTAATCCCAAATGTCCCATAACAGGAATTCCAGCATTTAATATACGCTTGATTGAATCTTTTGTTTCTTTTCCACCTTCCAGTTTTACGGCATGACCACCACTTTCTTTCATTATTCTAATTGCAGAGCGTAAGGCTTCTTTAGGATCGCTTTGGTAACTTCCAAAAGGAAGATCAACAACAACAAGCGCACGATTTACAGCTCGTATTACAGAAGAAGCATGATAAATCATTTCGTCTAAAGTAATAGGCAAGGTAGTTTCATGTCCTGCCATAACATTACTGGCAGAATCACCAACAAGAATAACATCAATACCTGCACCATCTACTATTTTTGCCATCGTGTAATCGTATGCAGTTAACATCGATATTTTTTCGCCATTAGCTTTCATATCAACTAATGTTTTAACAGTAATTCTTTTGTATTCTTTTTTAGCTACTGACATAATAAATATTTTGACATTGCAAAAGTAGTAAGATTTTATTACTTTATTTGTTAAGAAAACTGATTATGGATTTTTAAAACAAATTTCAAGTCTCAATAGAATAATAAATACCTTCCTTAATCCAGAGAATTCCTCGAAGCTCTGCTTCAA
>JAESST010000421.1 GCA_016763995.1 Flavobacteriales bacterium
GTAGAAGTTCTTCAATTGATTTGCCAACAAAAAACAGCAGATGAAATAGGTAAAGAACTATTTATAAGTGAAAAAACAGTAAATGGACATCGGAACAACCTACTTCAAAAAACAGGCTCTCGTAATATCAGTGGACTAGTCATGTATGCCATTAAACACAATATTGTAGAATCAATTTAGGTCTTATCTCTTTTAAGCGATCGTTATATCAATAGTAAAGCAGGTCTTTTAACCTGCTTTTTTTGTGGAATAGATTATTTTGACTGATTTTACAAACAGTTCTTTTTGAGCTTTTTACAACATCTCTTTCTACTCACCTTTACTTCATCAATAGCTAATGATAGTGGAAAACTACCACTCAAAAAATGAAGAAGAATGGATCAAGAGAAGAAGGTAAAAGTATAGCACTTCGCTAATTTCAAAACTAAGTACCTCATACATCTTCCATCTATTCTTCAAACAAAAAAAGTGGAGCAGAACCCACTTTAATAAACGGCCTTTCTATCAAGGTAAATGATAGAGGCGGATTCTGAAAAGCCTTATGAGTAGGAGAAAATTTATTTATTATGAGTTTAATTAATATTTTGATTGCTGTTGATGGAATAACATTAGCGGAACAAGTAAGAGATGGTAGTATTAAAAAAGGGAGTTTAAATAACCCCACTTCATTAAAATCATGGAAGGAATCTGATGTTTATATCTCAATGATTTCACAGCATAGCAACGTAGTGAATGATGGTGGAAAATCTGAATTAAAAATTTCTGCAAATGCTGGTGACTCTATAGATTGGGCAATGACTACTTTTGGTAATAATTCTGATTATACTGCTTTTTTGTATGCAGGTCATTTTACACCTTCTTCGGCTATTGTTCCATCAGGACTTACTTATTTTAACTCGCAGATTGATGAGCATTTACCAAATAATAGCAAGGTATTGACAAAATATACCAATAATGTTTATTTAGCACAAGGAACTGTTGTTAAAGTTGGAGTTTCAATTCAATACACACTTTCATTTCAATTGGTGGATAATACTACGCGCGAAGTAATAGGTTACTTCTATTGGGATCCATTTATTGATGTGAACAACGCTTAGTTGTTTAAGTTGAATTTTTAAATCACTAAAAGCAGGCTAAATGCCTGCTTTTTTAATCCAAATTATTCAGACAGGGCAAATATTCGAAAGATCAAAACCCCAACCAAGACTATTTATACGGTAAATCAATCCATTAAACCTACGATAGCAATGCGTAAAATCACTTAAAGCATACGTAAATACACCGAAAATAATATCGTAGCCCACTAACTATGAGATATTTAATTTTTTACCCAATTTTCATATCCTTTTGGAAACGAAGTTTTTATCTATCATTGCTAAAAATTAATAGTTATGAAAACCACAAAAAGCCTTAAATCAGTTGCTGTAGTGAGTATTGGACTCCTCTTTTTAACTGCATGTAGTTTGTCAGAAATAAACGATACTAATAAGAATATTTATAAGGCTGAATCAGTATTAGCCGAACCCGACAATTCATCCGAATCCAATTGTCTTCATGATAAAAAAGTAAGCATAGGAGTATGCACTGTAATGAAAAACAGCTACAAATACACGGTAGATAATTGGAATACTATTGAACCAACTGAATACGATCCTCAATGGGGCAGAAAAATGAGTACAACAATAATTAATGAATTACTTGCAAAATGCGAGGAAGTGGAATGCGATGGGGTACGCATCTATTTTGGCTATGCTGATTCAACTATAAAAATTCCAATAAGCCCGGAATTATTGTTGGTAAACACAAACAATTGTAATTCACAGTTATTTGGAGAAGACCCTGTATTACTTGCTTCTGCTTCTTCTGAACCACACTTTATTTCTATAGAAACTGCAGCAGAAATGACTAAAAACTGGCAAAATGCAATCAACAAGAATTGGGCTACCTTAACTAACTCCAATCAATATGGTGGGTGGATTTACGATTCAGTTTATGCGTATACTTTTATGAAGGATGTCTTTTCACAAATTGAAAATTCAGAAGTACTGATTGATTTCACCATGCGAGTTAACTCAGAAATCAATCCAGCTTTTATAGAGTTTTCAGAAACACTTCAAATAGGCTTGCTGGTGCATTCTTCGAACCTTACTATTCCCGGAACATTTGCAAATAGTAACGTTGATATTGCCTTCCCTTGTCCAAAAGATTGTGGCACAAGTAATGTTCTTTACCAACATACACCAGAGCAATAAATCCATCATGCCCGATATTCAAATTATAATTGGTTTTGTTGGATTCTTCATTCAACTACTAGCGGTGCTAATCGGTTCGTTGCGGTGGAAAAAAAGGACATCGATTCAAAGAATCGTAATTGTCATGCTTAGCATTTCATGGCTCATTCAACTTATTGCTAGAGAAGTTGGGCAGGCTACTGGCAATAGTCTCTGGATGTACCATATGACTATGCTAATTGAAACTGGATTTATTTGGGTGATTTATCGCTTTCAACTACGAAGCATTTTATCTCAAAAATTCTTCGTATCTATTGCCATATTCTATGCTTGTTTCTTTATTTACAGCATGTTGTATTTACAATCTTTAAGCGAATTTCCTGCCTATATAAGGTTTGTTGAGTCCATCATTGTCATCTTTTTTTGTATAACATACTATGTCCTTTGTTTACGTCAGCTAGATACTCAATTGATTCATCGAAGCTTTATGTTTTGGGTAAGCACTGGTTTACTGCTGTATTTTACGTCCAATTTATTGATCACACTCTTTGGTAATATCCTTATTCAAGAGTCCGACAATGAATCTTGGCAAGCTATATGGTCGGTACATAACATCTTAAATGTCATTCTCTATATTTGTTTTATCATTGCTTTTCTCCAAAAAGAAGGGCGTTCTTCGAAAACCTAAATTGATCCTTTAAAGATGAACATCACCACCGTTTTCATTGCCAGTGCCATTCTCTTCTTATTGCTTGTAATTTTGGTAGTGACTTTTGTTCTCTTTTATCAGAAAAAGATGCTTCAGCAACAATTCAATGTGCAACAATTAACACATAACCGAGAAATGGATTTAATGCAAGCAACCATTGACGCGCAAGAACAAGAACAAAATAGAATTGGTAAAGATTTACACGACGACTTAGGAGCCTTATTAACTGCCTCAAGAATTCAAATACAACAAGTAGAACGTTACTTAGATAAAGACTCGAAACTCAACAGCTTTGTTGAACTGAGTAGCGAAATGTTAAACCAAAGTATTGAACGACTAAGCTCCATTGCTAAAAGCCTCGCCCCACCTACCCTAGAGCATTTTGGAATTAAGGATGCCTTGGAAGAATATGCCAAACAATTTTCGCATTCGGGCGAAATTCGTATCCATACTTCGATTGTCGACAAGCGTTACCCTCCATTAATAGAATTAGCCTTATTTCGAATGACGCAAGAGTTGGTTAACAATACCGTAAAATATGCCAATGCCTCAGAAATTTTAATTTCTATTACAACAGATGCTAGTTGGATTTGGCTCAACTATTCAGATAATGGAATTGGTGTTGATCCTAAAACGGTCAAAAAAGGCTTGGGCTTAAGAAACCTTGAAGGAAGATCGACTCATTTGGGCGGTTCATTTAATATTGAGCTGAAAAAGAATCCAGGTTTTTATGCCAACATCCAGTTACCTCTAAAAAAACAGAATCATGAGAAATAAAATCCAGATTGCCATTGCAGATGATCATGAGTTATTCCGAAAAGGAATGGCGGCCATTCTCAATGCAAATGAAGCCATGCAAGTAAGTATTCAAGCTGAAAATGGGTTTTTACTTTTAGAAGAGATAGAAAAAATTGGAATGCCAGATGTGGTATTACTCGATTTAGAAATGCCAGTTATGGATGGCTTTAAAACCTTGGAGGCTTTAAAGAAAAAAGATCCTGATAGCAAAGTGATTCTATTGAGCATGCATTCGGATGAACGTTTTATTCTCCATTTTATGGAATCTGGAGCTAATGGGTATTTACATAAAAACACCAAACCTCAAGAGGTTGAGAATGCCATTCTAAAAGTAATGGAAAGTGGGTTTTACTTTAATGACAACGTTTCAAAAATTCTACTCAGCGGTGTACAAAAAAAGAATAAGGCTGTTCCCTCCTTACCAGGCCAAGAATCATTAAACGAGCGAGAAATAGAAGTTCTAAAGCTACTTTGTATGGAGTTAACAACCTCTGAAATTGGCAAAAAACTATTCCTAAGTCCACGAACCATTGAAGGGTACCGCAAACAGCTTTTCGAAAAAACTGGAGCTAAAAATATAGCAGGCCTTGTTATTTATGCAATTCGGATGGGATTGATTACGGTATAATTAGAAATCATATCTACCTAAAAGCTCTTTCAAGTATATTTTTTTTAGTTTGATGCCAATTCCGTTTTGGGAGAAGTAGACTTGGTAATCTTAAACTGAAATTTCTCAAGTACCGTATTTATATGATTAACATCAGTAGAAATACGTATTCAATTTCTGATTTTACCAAAGTCCATTTACGGTATTTATAGGCTTGACTTATAGCCAATTTAGCGCTGATATTTGTGGTGTTGATTAATCAAAAATCGAATCAGATAGAATTGCGCAACTCTATCTAATTCTCAAATAAATAAAATGTCTAATTAAAATCTAAAATTATGAGTACAGCAGTATTTTACATCGATTCAGCAGCCAGAGGGTCTGTAAATGGCAGACCAAATCATTCAGAGTGGCAAGACACAGGAATTACATTGAATCAAAATCAAGCATATGATGTTACATGCCAAGGAAAGGCAACACCAATTTATCATTATCCAAATACCGGAGCATTTATTGCGGGACCAGAAGGTGGTGGGAATTCACTTCCAGATTTTCTAGCCCCCAATTTACAGGCACTTGCAGCAATAGCTAAAATTGGAAAAGATGGAACGCCCTTCTTTATTGGTAAAGGTTACGATGAGAATTCAACTCTTATTTCTCGCAATTCAGGTAGTGAAAGCGGTAAATTATTCTTGGCATACAATGATAGTCTTGCCAATGATAATATGGGTGGTTTTTTTGCAAACATTCACTATTGATCTTTCTAACTAAAAGTTAAAAGCATAAATTAACTTTTAATCTAACTTGAAGGGCCTGATAAAAGCCAGGCCCTTTTTAATGCTAATAAGATTGATGTTCATAAACTTGCTTTTTATAGAATAAACAGCAGCTAAAATTGGAGATTAACTCTTTATTAGCCTATGAATTATTATAAGGATACCGCATCCGTATCTCTAGCATTTAATTCCTTCCTAATCCCTAGATTACAATCATTTACGATTCATTTTTTCTTTAAGAATTCTTAATTAGTGTCGATATTTTCAGCCTAAAAAAGCACACACTACAAAAGCGTACCGTCTTAACTCAATTTCATCATTTTAAAATTGAGAGTTTACCCCTATTTTATCATTTTGTTTTTTAGTTCAAATTTGTAAAAACAATATAGATACTAACATAACTAGTAAACAATGAGCGATTTATTGGAATTAATCCGATTAAGCTCAGCAAAAATAAAAACTGACTTGCTCAGTAAAGCAAGGGCGAAACCTGAAAAGCCTGAGAGTAGGGAATTACTATTACTAACTAAATCATTATATTATATCATTAAATGGAACTTACTACTGTTCAGCCCTTAACTCAACATTCGTAATTGAAAATGCAGATGTTGCAACTGGTCAAGCCAATGGAAGCATTGAACTTGATAAAATTAAAATTCCTGTAAACATTCATTATCATTTTAAAAACAATGTTGGCCCAGTAGCCAATCTATGGTTAGCGGGGAATTTGGATAATCCAAATGAGTACATTGGTGGTGCAGGACGCACTATAAAGCCATCTTTTGAGAGTATAATGCTTGCAGGTGGTTATCCTACTGAAGGTAGTGTAAAAACTTTTGAAGGTGAATATATACGTCAATAGGAGTTTTATCCTAATGAAAGGGCTTGAGTGAAAACATTCAAGCCTTTTTTATTTCCATTCGATAAGAAAGGAAATAATACAAATCAATCTCATTTTTGGTTTAATTCTCTTCTTTCCCTCAAAAATTAACAAGCTTTTAACGCTTGTTAAACTTGATTAACAAAACAGGCTCGTGTTTTTAAGTTCATTTGTTTCAAAATAAAAACCCATGAAAAAAACACTAACTACCTTAAGCCTTTGCTTCTTATTCATTTTTAATATATCTGCACAGCATGAAAAAAGCTATGCAGATAAAAAAGGAAACAAACACCTTTGTGGCTCCTTTGAATTAGAGGCTTTAAAAAATGACACCACCTACAGTGATTGGTACCAAAAAAACTATACAGACTACAAAGTAGAATTGAATAAAACAGCTTGGAAAAAGAACCTAAAAAGCACTAAAGTTGATATTTACTTGGGCACTTGGTGTGGAGATAGCAGAACTTGGGTTCCTCGATTTGTAAGACTTTGGGATGAATTGGGCTTGGATAAAAAGCAATTGAACTTTATAGGACTCTATAACGGTGATGAAAAATACAAGCAAGGGCCCAATGGCGAAGAGCTCGGCAAAAAAATTCACCGTGTGCCTACCTTCATCTTTACAGAAAATGAGGTAGAAATTGGTAGGATTGTTGAATTTCCGAATACTTCCTTAGAAACAGATCTTGCGCAAATTGCCTTAGGCTATCCTTCTGCAGCGAGCTATAAAGGAGCCAATTATTTATTAGAGGTCCTAGAAAACAATCCGATAGATAGCATTAAAGCAAACTATAGATATTACATTAATCAGGTCTATAAAAAAGTGAGTAAAAGCAGTGAATTAAACACTTTAGGTTATGTTTTATTAAGAAGTAATCGAATTAAAGAGGCTGCACTTAACTTTCAAATGAATACCCTCTGTTTTTCTAGCAACCCCAATACCTACGACAGTTACGGAGAAGCACTAGCGGCAATGGGAGAAACGGAAGCTGCCATTAAACAATACAAAAAGGTATTAAGCTTCAAGCCTGAAGATGAAAATGCCTTAGCACAATTAAAGATTCTTGAAGCAAAAGAATAAGAGTTCCTTTGATTTCCAATTGGAACTAGGCTTTTGCAAAGCTTCAGCGCATCATATCCAAACTCGCACGCTTTTTAAGGCGTGCGAGTTTTACTGTAAACCCTTAACTATAAAGACATTTCGCTTCAAATTAACCTTATTCCTGTAAACAAGTTATATAAATAATTAGCCTCACTCTTCCACCTCTCTCTAACATCGTGTACCTTACGGCTTCTTAAATCATGATACCTTATGATCAACCTCTTGGTTAAGAATCCTTATTGGATAGAGGGTATACAGATTAAAGACCTGCTCACTTTTCAAAAGACGCAAGCTTGATTATTCTCATTAATTAGTAATTCACTCTCCTACTTTACACCAAAAAACTAGCTAACAACAAGTTAAAAAAGTTTATTTTTATATATTTGAAGGAGTAATCAAGAAGTGGTAAACGCAATTCGCCTAGAATTAATATGATTGTATTTGACAAAGATTATAGCTTATGGAAGAATTAAAAAAAGAGCTTAAAGAAATTTCTCGGAAATTAGATGACCAAAAAGAAGTCTCCACATTTAACAAACTTTTAAGATTATCCGAGAAATTAATCATTCCATTAATCTTAGGAGGAATCAGTTTCTATTCATTATGGATTACTAATGATCTTGGTGAAAAATCCCTTGCGGAGACAAAGAGAGGTAATATAATTCTTGAACGATTTAATAATAAAACATATAAATTAGACAGTATAAAACATTATGCTAGTTCCATTAACTCTAATGATAAAAGTGAAGAAAACTTAGCCATCTCTATAATAGAATCAAAAGATATAAAATTTGTAGAGCAAATAATAGAAGAACTTAGACCTCAAGCTACAATAGATAAAGTCCCAGATAAAGGAATAGAAATTGCTAGGAAAATTGCTAGGAATAAATACAAAGAAGAAGAGGATAAAATAGAATCCAAATTTGATAACTTATCTGCAAAACTAGAGAGAACTGAATCAAAAGAAGATTCGCTTCAAATATCTTCAGAGTTAAATAAAATTGAAAAAAGTGAAGAAATAAAACTTAACAGCAGGTTAGAAACATATGATAGAAACAAAGAAATATTAAGAAATCTTTCCAACGATAAGTTTGATGGAGATCTAATTAAAGAAAAAGACAAATTTTGGAAATTGTATTGGGGCAACATGATAAAGTATGAAAATAAAGAGACGGAAGCCTTGATGGTAAAATTTGGCAAAAAGCTCAAATCTAATACGGAAGATTACGACCTATTAACAACTATATCAAACCAAATTATTGGCGCTATGGCATCTCAAACTCAAGAAAGTAATTGGGTTAGGGAGAGTTATTTTAGACCACATAATAATTTCAGAATTTGGTTAGTTGACTTAGATGCAAAAGAAAAGAAGGCAAATTTTCATATAAAAATGGGGGACAAGTTAATTGAAAAAGGAACTCTCACACCCACAAAATATTTCACTTTTACTCATGAAAAAGTAAAATATAAACTGACATTAAATTCTATTGGTAAAGCTGGAAGAAATCCTTTAACTAAAGCTGCTTTTTTTACTATAGAAGACTTTGAGTAATTGAAGTTCTTCTATTTTAAGATACTTTCTTATTCCAATAAATAAATGCTAACCAAGCTCCTCTAGCATTGTGTCCCTTACGGTTTCATAAATCGTAGTTCCTTATAATTATCATCTTGGTTAAGATTACCTATTTGTGGTAGTTCTTAATCCCTTAAATAAAAATCATGTTAACAAAGAA